>JAQWOT010000150.1 GCA_029245725.1 SAR324 cluster bacterium
CCAAAGGACCCGAGGAAGAAGCTGGACCACACGAGTGTAGCTGGGGGCATCGGAAAACTCACGATGCCAGCGCCCAAGGACCTGTTCGGTGTAGTAGCCCTTGAAGTTGCGGTAGCCTTGAGATTGATGGAACAGGACGAGAAGGGTCATGAGTTCACTCGGGCTCAGGCTTGTGGAACGTTGGCGAACACGACGAGGCCCAAGTAACAGATCTTGTGGCCCCTCAAAACTGAAATTGCAGTAGAAATCGTCAAGATTGCAATAGATGGTCGTCAAATCCATGGGAGCCTCCTTGGTCGGGGATGATGCCTGGAAATATCAATCCCTCAGACTATCAGGTGGCTCCCGCTTATCCAAAACTCACGTTAAATAAGAACACTACTAGTAGTTTTTATATGATCTAACTCGGTATCCAAGTAATTTTAAAAAAATTCAGAATCCTCTAAAAGCAAACTGTCTATTGAAGCTTATGCAGAGTGTCATATAATTTATCAAAAAATTTATTTCAACTAACAAATAGAAATCTTTGTTTTAGATCAAATTTACGTATTACCTTTCCAATCTAAAATGTTCAAAGAGTATTTCCCATGGATGAAAATTACCAAGGGTTATCCAAATACGAAGTACAGCAATATCATGAAAACGGATGGATCGGGCCATTAACACTTATTTCAGAATTAGAAATGGGTCAGTTCAGAAACAGGCTTGATATTGAAATTTTTGAACCAGCCCTTGCATCTAAAATAGATGAAAAATATTTCTGTCATAATCGGCATTTAGACAATTCAACGGTGTATCAGTTACTAACTCATCCAAATTTGGCAAAAAAGGCAGAAAGTATATTAGGACCTGATATTGTTCTCTGGAGAAGCAATTTTCAGCTCAAATTGCCCTTAAGCCAACAAGATGAGTGGGATACTGGTGTTCCCTGGCATCAAGATTGTGCATATTTTCAACCTTCACCCAATGTTATATTATCTGCTTGGATAGCTATTGATCGTGTAGAAAAATCAAATGGATGTATGCAAATCTTGTCTGGTAGCCATAAAAAGCTATATCCACATATTCAGACTGACGGTTTAAAGATGTTTGAGAAAACTGCGGATATTGATGCTTTTGAGCCCAATGATGCTACATTCATAGAATTGAATCCCGGAGAATTTATATTTTTTAATGAAAGTACACTTCATTCATCGCTACCTAATAAATCCGAAACCAGAAGACTTGGGATCTCCCCAAGGCTGACCGTGCCTTTCGTAAATTTGAGCGAAAGCTTGAGCAATAGTGCTCTTATGCTTACTGGAAAAGACTACATGGGAAATTTTGATATCATGCTTCCTCCTTCTAAATGAGTTGATTTTCGTTTCATTATTTATCAACTCTCATATCCAATTTAACTAACTCGTACAAGGTGGCCCCCATCAATTCGGCAAACTGACAGAATTTCTTGGATTTTTTCACTCATACTTACCCAATAAAGTAGACTTATCGATTTTATAATGTATATAAAATGAATGCGAACATATTTTGAGTTCGTGGGCTCTGCTTCATTGTTACGGGTGAAGTTGGGGTTAACATTTCTCCTATTTAGTAACCACGCGGCATTGCCCGCTATTGTCCAGGAGTTAGAATGAAGAAAATTATCTCTATCTTGAGCTTAGTCTTACTAGCAACTGTAGCGACTGTGCAGGCTGCTGATGAGGTTAGATTGCGACTGAACTGGATGTATTATGGTTCCCATGCAGGTTTTGCATATGGCAAGGATAAGGGCTTGTACAAAGCAGCCGGGATTGATCTCGATATTCGCTCTGGCAACGGTTCATCCTCAGCACACCGACTTGTAGCGAATAAAGATAGCCATTTTGCTTACGGATCTTGTGCAGCAATGGTAAATTTAGCTGCCAAGGGAGCTCCAATTGTTTCTGTCGCAGTAATTGATGCAACCGGTACAGAAGCGATTCTCGTTAGACCGGATAGTGGAGTGAAAACTGTTCAAGATCTAAAAGGAAAGAAAATTTTGACGACAGCCAATGCAGGAGTGAATACCTTCTTCCCGCTCGTTCTTCAGAACAACGGCATGTCAGTCAGTGATGTCAACTTGACCAATGTGCCTGATGGTGCCTTGGTTTCAAGCTACCTCCAAGGTTCAGGGGGATCTGTAGCTATCCTCGGGGGATTGGATGACAAGCCAGCTGAAATCAAAGCCAATGGTGGTGATGATCCTGTTGCCTTTGCCTATTCCGATTATGGTGTGAATCAGGTTGGATATTGTATTTCCACACATCAGGACACTCTCGAAAACAATCCTGGATTAGTCGAGCGCTTTGTCCGTGCCTCTGTGATTGCCTACAAGGAAACCGAGAAAAATCCAGATATGGCAGTTCAGTCAATGGCTGACATTGTAGGTGGTACCATGGCAGAAGAGGCAGGCGTTGCCCAAGCTCGATCGGTCTTGGATGTGACCTTAGGCATCCTTTATTCAAAGGAGAACACCAGCCGAAAGCTTGGTTATCATGTTGCTTCTGACTGGGAAGACATGATTTCATTGATGAAAGAATTTAATGATTTAAAGACTAGCGATCCATCCTCCGCCTTCTACACAAATCAGTTCATTCCATAATAACTTTCAATAATATTGGGAGGCATTCAAACCTCCCATCATCCTCCTAAGTTCCTTTTGAACACGGCGATTCAAATTCAGGGAGTTTCAAAAGTCTTTACGACTGATGATGGCCCCCTTGTCGCTTTTGGCCCCGCTGACCTAGACATCCAAGAAGGTGAGTTTGTTTCACTGCTTGGTCCCTCCGGTTGCGGAAAATCCACATTGCTAATGATGCTAGCTGGTTTGGAAAAACCATCATCAGGGAAAATCTCTTTGAACCAGACCCCAGTCCGTTCTCCGAGAAATGACATCGGGGTCATGTTCCAAGAAAGCACGCTTGTGCCCTGGCGGACCGTATTGGGGAATATCGAATTACAGTTAGAATTGAGAGGGGAGAGACCAGAAAATTTTCGTGAGAAAATCGATTCTTTGCTGAATTCCGTCTCTCTGAAGGGTATGGAGCAGAGGATGCCCCATGAACTTTCTGGCGGGATGCAGCAAAGAGCTGCACTATGCCAAGCTTTGATTCATCAACCTCAGACACTTTTACTGGATGAACCCCTTGGCAAGTTGGATGCGATGACTCGTGAAAATATTCGAGGAGATTTGCAGAAGCTATGGCTCGACAAAAAACCAACTGTCGTGATGGTAACGCATAGCATTGAAGAAGCTGTGCAGATGTCAACTCGGGTCTATCTGATCAGCCCGCGTCCTGGAAAAATCGATAAAGTTGTTGATATTGAAATGGACTACCCAAGGAACCTGGCAGTCAAACAGGATCCAAGATTTATTCAGTATATTGGGGACATACACTCTGTCTTTCACGGATACGGGGTGCTATGAGTGAAAAAGCATTGAATCGCCTGGTTCGATGGATCTCTGAATCCTGGATGATGTTTGCCTTCTTCGCATGCTTCTTCCTATTGTGGGAGTGGTCGATAGATTGGTTTGAGGTCCCCAAATATATTCTCAACAAGCCCTCTGAAATCATCACAAATTCCGCTGCAGACCTGCCGCGCTTGATGCAGTACACCTACATCACTGGATTAGAAACTGTTCTGGGGTTTGTGGTTGCAATCTGCCTAGCAATTCCCATTGGAGTGGCGATTACCTTTTCGAACATCCTGCGGAAAACTTTATATCCATTCCTAGTCAGCGTGGAAATGGTCCCCAAGATTGCTTTTGCCCCTCTATTCATTTCCTGGCTGGGTTTTGGCCTGCTTCCCAAAGTGATTATTGTCTTTTTGGTCTGTTTCTTCCCAATTGTTTTGAATGCGATTCTTGCCTTTGGCTCATTGAGTCAGGAACTGGATCGGTTTTCCCAAATCACTGGTTCCTCTAAAATCAAAATTTTCCTTAAGATTCGCATCCCCTTTGCTCTACCCCAATGTTTTGTGGGCATCAAGTATGCTGCCATCAATGCGACTGTTGGGGCCGCCATTGCAGAATTCATAGGTAGTGACCAAGGCCTCGGCTTCTACATTCAAATTGTCACTGGGAACATGAGACCTGATTTAGCTTTCGCTGGAATATTTCTTTTGACTCTTTTGGGACTTGGCCTTTTTGGGATTGTTACTCTTGTGGAGCGGCTGATGATTCCTTGGCATATTTCACAAAGAAGAGGCTAACACATGAGCTTTCCGGAAGACTTCTTACACATCTGCCAAGATGACTTCTCAGGAATTTTAAGGGGGAAAACCCTTTGTCATCCCACGGAAAAACCGATTCAAGACTGCAAAACAGGTTGGATTCCAAGCAACGCACTGATTACTTTTTTTGGCGCCCTTACCCCTTTACCAGACGTGGAGGTCGGTGATCTACAATTTGTTCCAGCTCTAGAAAAACCAATTAGCATTAAAAGTGAGGATGGGCTGATAAATAGCCGATTGCTCTTTGGTAAATTTCTTAACCTTGATGGTTCACCGTGGGGTTCTTGTACACGAAGCATTTTGGAGGATGCCCTTCATCAACTTCGAACAAAATATGAACTGGAACTCGAAATCGGTATCGAGTTGGAATTTTATCTATTGGACAACTCGCGCAGCTATTTAAATGCTTACTCTCTTGAATCCTTTATTGAGGAAGAAAAATTTCTTGCTGAGTACGCAGAATTACTGATTAGTTCTGGTGTGGGATTGAAGTCCATTCACTCTGAGAATGGTACTTCTCAATACGAATTGGCGATCAATCGCAATTCTCCAATGGAAGCAGCAGATCAAATGGTGCTGACTAAAGCAATTGGTCAGATTCTCGCCACCAAGCGGAAGCGGCATCTATCATTTTCACCTATTGTTGATCAGGCCAAGGTAGGCAGCGGACTGCACATTCATTTTTCGTTACGCAAGTTGAATGGACAACCCTGTAATCTCGGAGCTAACGGGAAGGTTTCTGAACTGGCAGGAGCTTTCCTAAATGGATTGCTTGGTCATCTTGGAGGCCTGCTCGCTTTCACATCACCCAGTGTGATCTCACCGATGCGCTATAAACCACCCCGTTGGACAGCCTACTACAACAATTTTGCAGTAGCTGACCGAAAGGCCGCGATTAGAATGACACAGATCGGGGAGGGTGATCAGGCAACTCATTTCGAAATGAGAACAGCAGATGCCAGTGCAAATGCCTATCTCATGCTTGCCGGGATGATTCACGCTGGCATGCTGGGATTGGCAAAAAACATCACAGAAGTCCCGATTGTACCCACATCCAGTGCTCAAAAGAGCCAGCATCCTAATATTCAACGTTTGCCTGAAACGCTAGAGGATTGTCTTCACCAACTTGAGCACGATGTAGACTTCATCAAGAAATTCGACCAAGAATTCTTGCGTAGCTATCTGGCTGTCAAGCACTATGAAATTCGTCTTCTTCATGAAAGAAGTGAGGCAGAGTTGATTCAACTTCACACCAAACACTATTGAACTATGGATTACACCCAATTAAAAAAAGACCTTGAGGGTCTGTACATCACAATTCCGACATTGTTCAACGATCCCGACATGACCATCAATCAAGACGGAATCAGGCAACATATTACTTTCTTGAGAAATAACGGGATCAATCGAAAAAATGCGGTGCTGCTGGCCGGAGGTGCAGCAGGGGATTTTTCTACAATGAGTTTTGAGGAGCGAGTTCAAGTTGCCAGAATTGTCAAAGATGCTGCTGGAGACATCCCTGTCGCAGTGGGAGCTCAGACAACCAGCACATTTGAACTTGTACGACTAGCCCAGGTGGCTGAGGAAATTGGAGCTTCATTTATCCAGGTTTCCTGCCCGTTCTACTTTAACCATACTCAGGATGATTTTTATGAGCACATCTTGGCTGTCAGCCGCTCAGCGAAGATTGGTCTGATCATCTACAACACCTTCTGGACAAGTGCTGAAGTGTCTTTTGGGATGGTGGAGAGGCTGATTGAAATTCCCCAACTCGTTGGTCTCAAATGGGCTACAAAAAGGTCCGTTGCGATGGAATTTGAAGATGTTGTCCAGACCTTCTCATCCAAGTTGACAGTCATTGACAATGACCTCCTGTTCCCCATCAGTCATATGCTGGGCGCAAAGGCTTTCGAAGTTCACCTTTGCAATCACTGGCCAGAGTGGGGTGTCAAGTTGTTGGCTACCTTGGAAGCCGGTGACTATAAGCAAGTGGAACTGGACATGATTAAAGAGGCTTTGCCATACTATCGACTATGGAAAAAAATTGAACAGACATACACAGTCGGAGATGGCTTTGTCGATAAACTTTGTATGGAGCTGATCGGGCTCCCATCGAGCCGTTGCCGTCCACCCACAAGGGACATTCGGGAACAATACCGTGAAGAAGCACGCCAAATGTTGATTCAATGTGGGACCCCAAGAGTGGTTACTGCATGAAAGTTTACTCTTATCAAAAGCTTGATGAACAACAGCAAGAGCGATTGCAAAGAATTCAGGGGGTGCAGCAAGCCTGTTTTTACCAAGGAAATGGAAACGAGACTGATCCTCCTGTAGATTTTATCGAATCTTCTATTTGCTTTGGGAATCCCCCAGCAGATTGGTTGCCGCATGCCAATCAAATGAAGTGGATTCAATTGATCTCAGTAGGTTTTGGAGAGTACTTGCCGTATGCCCAACTTATTCAGCAAAAGGATCTGACGATCACAAATCTCAAGGGTTTCTTTAGAGTCCCTGTAGCTGAATCCATCCTGGGTGGGATTTTTTCGCTTTATCGCCAGTTGAATCAACTTAGACAGCTACAAACGGAAAGGAAATGGGCTGGGGATGACTTGCGTGAATCACTGAGAACATTGATGGGAAGAAAGGTCGTTCTAATCGGTAGAGGGGCGATCCATCAGCAATTAATTGCCTACCTGGCACCTTTCAAGTGCGAGATTTCCGTGTTTGGCAGTGACTACAACTCAGTTCAATTAGACCAAGCACTAAACCAAGCTGACATCCTGGTCTGTGCGGTACCTGCTACTCCAAAGACCAACCATATTTTACACTCTGAACGCCTAGCTCTACTTCCCAAAAATGCGATTTTTTTGAATTTTGGTCGTAGCAATATTGTTGATACACCTGCGTTGATCCAGATGCTGGAGACAGAACAGTTGGCTGGGGCTGTGCTAGATGTCACTGATGATGAGCCTTTAGGTCCGAAGGATCCACTTTGGACTACCCCTAATCTCCTCTTGACTCAACATACCTCTGGAGGGATGCCCCAAGAAACTGACAGAAAATTGGATTTCTTCGATAATAATCTTCAGCGACACCGAAAAGGGGAAGAGTTGATTAACGAAATTGACCTTAGTAAGGGGTACTGAGATGCCACTGATCAGTCAAATAAAAACCTTATTACTGAGTTCTCCATACGCCCACGCAGATCATCCAGAAATTCTTGAGTGCTTCCCGAATGGTCCTAAACGTACGGTAGGGATGGTGGAAATTACTCTAGACAATGGAGTGAAAGGGGTTGGAGAAGGTTACCTCGCCGTGTTTGCTCCTGAAGTTTTCAGAGCCATTGTGGACTTGTGCAGACCCTATCTGGAAGGTACGGAGGCATTCGATCGCAAGGAGCGAGTTCGTGACTTGTGTAGAATCTGCGATTATTGGTCCCTGCAAGGGGCTGCCAGACATGTAATCAGTGCCTTCGAAATTGCCTTGGTAGATGCTCATTCAAAAAGTATGGGAAAGCCAGCTTGGCAGCTCTTTACAGATTCTCCAGACAAGAGCATCCGAGCATATGGGAGTGGTGGCATCTGTGATACCAAAGAGCATTTTACTCAAGAGATGGACATGCTCTCAAAATTAGGCATTGATCTCTTTAAAATACGTTCGGTCAAATCTGATATTTATCGCACCGCTTGGGTCTTAAATGATGCAAACAACAGAGGAATGAAGGTAGGCGTAGACATGTGCCAAAATTTGGCAAATCCTCCTCAAGCAGTCAATGATGTTGTTCAGTTCATTGAAAAAACTCAGAATCTTTCAGGACAGGAAATGGCCTTTGTTGAGGAAGCAATTGGGCCACATGATACCGGAGGATTCAAAGAACTTAGAAAAAAGACTCTTGTTCCAGTCTGTGGGGGAGAAATCATTACTACTCCATGGGACATGATCAGCCGAATGAGAGATCAGGTGTACGAATTCGTTCAGCCTGATGCCTCAGTGATTGGGGGTTTTTCAGCGTTGGAAGAGATTTTTGAAGCATCTGCGGAGACCAAAACAGCTGCAGTGGTTCATGCTTGGGGGGGACCTGTCGCAATGATGGCCAATTACCACGCTGCATTCGGGCTCGGAGGGAAATTGGTTGAGTATCCTATGTTAGCTTTCCCTCTTGGGGATGTGTTGCTCGCAGATAGTTTACGAATTGAGAATGGGCACATAACCTGTCCAACTACCCCTGGAATTGGGATTGAGATCACTCCTGAAGTTGAAGCAGAATTCCCTTTTGATCCAGAAGCAGTTTACTCCTGCAAACTGCTAAATCGTGGAGCCCCTAGTGATGAATCTTGGAAAGACTGAAAGGTCAGAAAGTAATTCTCTGTTGAGCAACATACGACTTCTAGAAAAAATTGATCGTTCCAGCCTCCGGGATCAAGTGCTTACTTCGATCAGAAATGCAATTATCACCGGAAAATTGAGAGCCTCCGATAAAATCTCAGAAGTTGAATTGAGCAAACAGTTTGGGGTCAGCCGGACTCCCGTGCGTGAAGCGATTCGTACTTTGGAATTACATGGCTTCATTGAAGTCCATCCGAAAAATGGGACCTATATCGCCAGTTTTGACTCAGAGGAGTTACAGGATGGCCTTCATGTCCGTGTTGCTTTGGAGGAATTAGCACTCAAACAGGCACTGGAGAGAATGAATTCCAGAGATTGGCAAAGGCACTGTGATCATCTTGAATGCTTGATTCAATCCATGTTTTCAGCTGCTGATGAACTGGACCCTGTCTCAGACATTGAACTCGATATGGAATTTCATACGTTGATGATGGATGCTGCGCAAAATCGGATTCTCAGCCGAAGTTGGAAGCTGTCAGGAGCTTCTAACATCATTTGGTCTTTGGAGCATGTACTTTACCCACATACCAAAAATGAACTAAACGAACATGCCAAGCGCCATGTCTCATTGTTGGAAGTCTTAAGGGGCAGAAATTTGGAAGCCTGCTTGGATGCAATCCGGCATCACATTCTTCGCAAAATCAATGACATCCAAACTGTTGGGACTGAACACGCTCTTCAAAAAGCTTAGCAGGGTGAGGATTCGTTATTAGTTCTTTGTTACCTTGTTTTCACTGAGCATTCCTGGGCCAAAAACTCCGAGGATCAAACAAAATACAACGATCAACCCCAAAGCACCTTGAAGCCCAATTAATTCAGCCAAAAATCCTATTATCGGTGGTCCTAACAAAAACCCACAGTAACCCAAAGTCGCAACTCCGGCGATTCCAGTACCAGCAGAGACACCAGGAAGGCGGCTCGCCTCTCCAAACATGATCGGGACAATGTTTGCCAAACCGAATCCCAAGCAAGCAAAACCGAGCCATGCTGAAAAAGTTGTTCCCCAGAAAAGCCCAAGACCTAGTCCAAGTGCACCAAGTGCCGCTGTATACCTGACGAGTTGAACTCTACCCAGCTTAAGGATCACCCAATCACCGGTTAGTCTTCCGATCATCATTGTCATCGTAAAGATCGTGAAGGTAAGCGCAGCTTGGCTGGGGGAAGCACCAAGGACTGAGCTTGAATAGATTGCCGACCAGTCCACAGCAGTACCCTCCGAAACCATTCCTAGCAAACACAAAAGACCAAGCGAAAGCACTTTGCCAGAGGGTCTCACCAGTAATGGAGTTTTTTCACCCTTTTCCTCCTGTGGGGAGGGAATCATCGAGAAGGATGAAGCTCCAAGGATTATCGTCAAAATCAAAGATGAAAATGCTACGTGTTGGAGAGGTGTAAAATTCATAGTCAGGGCAACCGTTGCAGTCGCTCCTCCGGTCATTGCTCCCAGGCTCCAGAGTCCATGGAAGGATGACATGATGGGTTTCTCCAAGCCATTTTCAACCATCACAGCTTGAGCGTTCATTGCTACGTCCATGGTTCCAATCCCTGCTCCAGCAATGATCAGAACAAGGATGATTATCGTAATCTGATCCAACCAAAAAACTAAAGGAAGCAATAAAATAAGCAGGCACCCTCCCATAATCACCGGAAGACGGCTGCCGAATGAGTGGATCACCCTCCCAGCAACAAGCATCATCGTGACTGCACCGATGGCATGACACAACAACATCAACCCCATTTCTGATTCAGTAAGCTGGAACTTATTTTGAAGCCAAGGCAGGTGTGGTGCAATGGAGGCAAACCCCATCCCGTTTGTGAAGAAAATAAACGAAATAGCGAGGCGTGCCTTGCGGAAAGACACCGCAGAATTATTCAAAGTTTCTTATGCTCTTGAGGGAGGAATGTAGAGAAGGATAAGCGCAACAAATTTTTTACGTAGTTCTGAATTCAAGAACAAATTTTTTTGTTGCACTTACTACGGGGAGGGTGAAAATTATTTTGGATCTTGCAGTCCGTAGGTTGAGAAACCTTTCATAGTTTCATCAATCTGAGCATCTGTCAGAATGTTTGGTCCTCCAATCAACAGGCTGTGGTAGTACTGCTTCGAGATGGTTTCCAGTTCAACTGCCAGCCACATTGCTTTGTCCAACGAAGTTCCTGTTGCAATCATCCCATGATTCGCAAGTAAGCAGCAATTTCTGTCCTCCAAAGCCTCCAAAGCATATTGGGACAGCGCTTCTGTACCGTACCGGGCATACGGAGCACAACGAATCGTTGGTCCTCCTGCAGCTGCAATCATGTAGTGGCAGGCTGGTATTCCCCGACCTGTGATTGCAATTGTGGTCGCATAGGTTGAGTGAGTGTGAACAACGCCATTCACTTGGGGGCGTGACTTGATGATGTCCAAGTGAAAACGCCATTCTGTAGAAGGCTTGAGTAGCCCTTCCCAACTTCCATATTCTCCCTCTAAGGGCATGGAAGTAATCATTTCTGGTTTCAATTGCTCGTAGGGAATCCCGCTTGGAGTGATCAACATCTGGTTCTTGTATCTAGCAGAGATATTCCCAGAAGTACCTTGGTTGAGTCCTGATGCGTTCATCCAAAGACACTTATCAATGATTGCTTGTCGTAATTCTTTCTCAGCCTTGGTCATGGAAATGGTGCTCCAAATTGGGGTTTATTGATTCTTAACTCAGTGTTTGAGTCAAAGAGAATTACAATTTTTGAAAAAGTATTTTTTCAAAAATGTCTAAATTCTATTTTTCAACAGATGGTCAACTAGCTCAACAAATCCCGCTCCACTTTCTTGGCAGGTCACCCACGTTGGAGGGTGTCGAAGTTGATCTTTGAAATTTTGCACATTGGCAACGCCAACAGCATTTGGGAAGTACTGAAACATGGGTTCGTCATTCGGGCTATCACCAACATAAATAAACTTCTCTCGTTGTTCACTCAATTCGAAACCCAATTTTGAACTAACAAACAACTGGCATGTCGAGAGCTTGTCATAATCCCCAAACCAACCGTTGACGTGAATTGATGAGATTTTGGCAACAGCACCTGCGACTTCAAATATTTTTTTAATCTTCAGTACTGATTCGTTTGGAAGAGGGACTACATCTTCACAAAAGTCAACAGCCAAATCTGCTTCCCGGTAGGCCTGATCTGCACTGATTGCTGAACCAGAAACCTTTTGGAGAATTTCCTTTTCGAGTGTGGAAAGTTTTGTCTGGTCTTCGAGTCGTTGTGCCTCACTCCTTACATAACATCTGCGCATCTTCGCAGCATTTCGATCGTAAGCAAAATAGAACGCGCCGTTTTCTCCCACAACTCCATCAACTGGCCAGAAGCGCGCAATCATATCACACCAGCCAGCTGGTCTACCTGTGATGGGTATGGTGACTAAGCCAGCTTGTTGAAGCTTTTCAATGGCAAGGTATGCTGCTCCTTCTAAGCGGCCATCGGTGGTCACTGTGTCATCAATGTCGAAGAAAACTCCCCGAAGATTTTGACAAACTTCTGTTGGAATATGATTGATCAGGCGCAATTCATTTCCTCTGAGGCGAAATCTTCCAATAAGCCAGCATCAGCAGCGATGTCTAGGAAAGAGAAGCGGTTCCGCATCTCTCGGCAATGGACAATCGCATCGCGATATAGTTCAGCATCTACTCCAAGCTCCTTATAGTTGACAGCCCCACCAGAGGACTTCAGCATCTCTTCCATTTCATCGACTGAAATCAAAAACGGCTGTACTTCTTCTTTCAGTTCTGTCCATATCTCCTGCAATCTCTCATTAGCCTGCTCCAAGAACGCACCTTCAAAAGACTTCTTGGAAAACTCATCTCTACATTGTTTGGCTATTTCTTTACCCATTCGCCTTTCCATATCCGGCAAATCAATGATGGTTTCCTTCAGCGTTGGTGGTTTATCGGAACTGAGTAACTGACTTTGAAGTCTGGCCATCGTTAAAGAAGCAACTCCAACCTGTTGACCATGCAAGGTCCCTGGGTGTCGATCTCCAGCGAAGCAATCTATGTAATGAGAAATTTGGTGTTCGCCCATTGAGCCTGCATTGGAAACCCCAGAGAATGAAACACCCAAGCCCCCAAGTGTGAGCACTCGGTGTAGATACCCCGTAGCTTCAATATCACCTGTCGGTAATTGCCCGGCACGGGAATTCAGTTCAGGTTCATCTTTCTCTTGAATAATGTAGGGAGATTGGAGGTAGAGCGTTCCCAACAAACGGTGAGAAAGCCACCAGTCAACTTGGGCGACAGACCGACATAAACAATCTCCAAAACCAGAGGCTGCCAGGTAGGATGGTGCAGAAGCTGACACACTTAGATCGACAAAAAAACCAGCTGGTGCATGTGATGGTAATGAGATTTTCAGTCCCGAATCTAAACGCATTGAGGCTGTAGCAGAAGTGTAGCCATTCATTGAACCGGAGGTCGCAAAAACCGCATACCGCTGGCCATTCAGCATTGTTGAATGTTTACAAATGTCATTCACTGTTCCTGAACCACAAGCAACAACACCGTCAAATGAGCTCAATTTTGGCCTCAACTCCTCAACAAAACTAAGGTCAGCATGAGGATGATCAAGAATTATCACCTGCATTTCACCTGATGAACTGAAAGCGTTCTTTATTCTTTTTCCAAGAACTTTGTAGGTAGTCCCATCACAGACGAGCAATAAATTTTTGCTCAAGCCAACTTGCTTGAGGAGTTCAACCTCTTGTCCTTCCAGGTTCTCTTTGATTACGATCGATTCAAAAGGTACCGAAGCTAACTCCTGTGTCTCGGGATTCATCCATCTACCGTCAACCAGGTCGTCAATTAATTCTGTCCAGTTATCCATACTTTACAATTTTCAATCTGTTAGTTTTTTTAAATATTTCTCATTCAAGAGATGGATCATTTTAGAACTATCTGATTTTTGTTGGAGACTAAAGCCTGAGTTGTTCATGTCACACTATCAGTAGAGCAAACACCTTTAGCGAACAAATGCTTCATGGAGGCCTCCATCCACGTTCAGCAATTGTCCTGTTGTTCTGGAAAGTCGCTCTGAGGCCATTAAAAACAGAGCTTCTGCCTGATGATCAGCGGAAATTTCTGTTTTCAGCAGAGTCCGCTGCGCATAAAAAGTTGCCAGACGATTTCTCAAAGCTTCTGTATCTTCTTCTTCGTTGAACGGTAATTGATACTTCGCAAGAGAAGATAAAACTCGGTCCCTGGGGAACATACTGCTACCGGCGACTACAGTTGCTGGAGCCAAGGCATTCACACGTACAAATGGAGCTAGTTGAATGGCTAATTCCCGCACAAGATGATTCAGGGCAGCTTTGGAACTGTCATAAGCCAAGCTTCCGACTTTACTAACAGTCGCATTTACTGAAGAAGTTAGGATCAGATTTGCGGGAAGCTCCTGTCTTATCCAAACTTGGTGTGCCTCCTCTGCAACCATTGCAGGACCAATCACATTGACATCATAGGTCTGACGCCATTGGCTATCGGAAATTCGACCAGAGTCATCCGGAGGAAAGAAAATTCCAGCAGTGACGATGAGTGTATCCATTCCGCCATAGGCCATGAGGACATCATCAAACAAGTTACGAACACTTTCTCTATCAGTCATATTTGCTGTTCGGGCGAGGGTGGGGCCACATGAACTCAAGCCAGTCCCAGAGACTCCAATTCCCAAACCAACTTTCTGTACCAATTCATCTGCGGTTCTTGCCGAACTGGAGGAGTCGAAGTCAGCACAAACTACATGTGCACCTTCTTTGAGGAGTCGATGGCAGGTAGCTTTTCCAATTCCAGAGCCTGCCCCTATAACAACAGCCACCTGTCTGGACATTTCCTGTTCTGGGGGCATTCGTCTAAGTTTAGCTTCTTCCAAAAGCCAATACTCGATATCAAAAGCCTCTTGCTGATCAATTGCTACATACTCATCCACAGCCTCTGCACCGCGCATAACCTCAAGTGCACAATTGTAGAATTCCGCGGTGACGCGGCTCTCACTTTTGTTTTTACCCCAGGCGATCATGCCAAGGCCGGGAATTAGTACAATACTTGGGTTGGTATTTCTTATGGCAGGCGAATCGTTACGCTTACATCGATCATAATAAGAAGTGTAATCCTCACGATATTTCTCCAGACCTATTTTAATCAAACTCTTCAGTTGATCTAAATTCTGGTTGTGAGGATCCCATGGAACATACATTGGCTTAATTTTGGTTCTCAGAAAATGATCTGGGCAACTAGTTCCAAGCTCTGCCAAGCGAACTACGTCCTTGGAATTGACGAAGTAGCGCATCATGTCATCATCCTGAACTGTGGCAATCAATCGTTTATCTGAAGCTACCTGTCCACGCAACCAAGGGAGAATTTCCACAATTGCTGTTCTTCGCTGCTCTTGCGAGAGATCGGGATATTGATTTCCCCCAAATGTGAGTTCCCCTTTGTCGTGCTTTGAGAGATAGGCATCAGCTTTTTGAATAATCTCTACTGTCCATTCATAACATTCCTGATCACTATCTGCCCAATTGATTACTCCATGGCCCCCAAGAAGAACTCCCCTCGCCTTTGGATGATCCTCGCAAATTTTCTGAAGTTGTAATCCAA
The DNA here is from genome assembly GCA_029245725.1 of SAR324 cluster bacterium. Taxonomy (NCBI): domain Bacteria; class Deltaproteobacteria; species SAR324 cluster bacterium. Next base: position 15,264 of record JAQWOT010000150.1, read on the forward strand.
GATCAAAACCTGGCCTTTGCCAAGGGAACCATATCAAATCTTCACCCCAAATTTCTTTTGTCAGATCTTGGGACCTTTTGGACGCTGCAATTGAGATTACTGAATTGGGATGCATGTGATCCACATGCTTGTGTGGTATGAAAGCATGCAGGGGTGTATCAATGGAGGCCGCACGGGAGTTAAGATTGAAAGTACAGTGGGGGTACATCCCCACCATCTCATCTTCAATATTAGTCTTATAACCTTTCACAGGTGCGGATTTATATTTTGGGATGAGATTAAGTAGTTTCTGTTGATATAGAGAAGAGAAATTTTCACGCTTCGATGTGCGTAGATCGCCTCCGGAACCCTTTACCCACAACACTTCTGTTTGCTGACCAGTAAGAGGATCGATTTCGAGAATCTTCGCAGAGGTATTCCCTCCCCCAGTATTTGTAATACGTTGATCTGATCCAAGTAGATTAGAGCGATAGATAAGTTTACTAACCAGATCGAGTGAATCAGCGTAAGATTCGTCCCAGTTAGGGTATGAGCGGTCCAGTGCCTTAGGATATTTCATGGTGTTATCCAATAAATTTTGTAAAAAAATATTGATTCTGATCTGGTATATTTACAGCAATCTTTTTTTAATTAGTATTCAGAAATTTTGAAGCAAAGGAGGCAGATTGAAATGACAACAAAAACTGGATTAAATTTATTAAAGTAGATTTAAGTTCACAGCCAAATCAAAATTAGAATGAAATTATTTAACCTCTGATTATAATGTAAATTCCAAGTATAAAACCCAAAGTCATCGAAACTTCAATAGCAGCAAGTTCCTCTACAAATCGCATCCAAAGAAATTGAATTCCAATAAAAGTGATGACAGCGATAAACAGCCTATCAAACCAGTTATTTTTTATAGGGAGAAACCCTTTTTTCATAAGTTATCCTTTCACTGCCCCGAAGGTTAAACCAGATACGATATGACGCTGCACAAGACTAATAAAGACCAAAGCAGGGAGCATTGAAACAAAACCTACTGCAGCCATGGCACCCCAATTCGTACCAGTAGTGGTGACAAACTCAGCCAGCCCTGTAGGTATTGTGCGGGCATATACACTAGTCAAGGTTGCAGCCAATAAGTATTCATTCCAGGCAAAAATCCAGCTCAATAATGCTGTAATTGCAATTCCTGGTGCTGCTTGGGGAATAATGATTCTAAATATGATTGTAAAATAATTACCACCATCGATTAAAACAGCCTCATCTAATTCTCTTGGTATTCCGTCAAATATACCTTTCAGTAACCAGATAGCAAAAGGGAGATTGAAAACACAATAAAGTAGAATCAATCCTAATTTTGTATCAAATAAACTCACATCATCATAACGAAAAACAATAGAGAACAGCAGAAAAAGAGGTAGCAGGAAAGCGGCAGGAGGTGCCATCCTATTTGTCATCGTCCAGAAGAAAATATTCTCTGAGGCTGCCAACTTCCATCTCGATAGTGCATATGTCGCCATAATGGCTAGAATGGTAACCAGTATAGCATTACAAGATGCAACTATGATTGAGTTCCACAAGTATTCTGCATAGACTCCATCAACAAAAGGCTTTGTGAAATTTTTCCAATAAATTTTTTCAAAAAAAGTTGGTGAAAAATCTGGTTTTCCAAATAGTTCAACAGGACTTCTAGTTGAAACAACGAACATCCAATAAATTGGAATTATCGTAATCATCGAAAGAATGCTCCAAATGATAAATTTTACTAACTTTTTCAAATTTTTAATCATTATTCTGTTTTGAAGTCATAACTACGTAAAGTAACCAACAAATCACAATTGTTATATAAAGTAGAAATATCGACATTGCAGAACCATAGCCATAGAATCGACTTTCAAACACTGACCTCCAGATATGAATTCCAGCTAGTCGAGTTTCTACACCAGGACCTCCACTCGTTAACATCCAGATCTCATCAACTGCCTTCAGAGAATCCATTAACCTGATGAAGACTACAACGAGTAGCACGGGTACCATCATAGGAAGAGTGAGATGAAAGAAAATTTGAATTCCATTAGCCCCATCCATTTTAGCTGATTCATATGGGTCTTTTGGCAAAGCACTCAATCCTGCTAATAGCGTCAAAGTAACAAACGGTGTCCAATGCCATATGTCCATAAACACAATCATCCAGAATGCCTGATCCGCGTCTCTCCCATAATTAAAAGAGTACCCGAACCATTCTTTCAAGAAATGAGGGAATGGGCCGAAGCCTGAAACTGTAAACAGCTTGAAGATCGATCCAACAACGATGGGAGCTACTACTAAGGGGAGGGTATGAACGATTCTAAATAAAGGTCTGAACGGGAAACTTTCTCTCAAAGATAAGGCTAATAAAAATCCAATTATGAATTCAAAAAAAAGTGTGGTGAAGGCGTATTTAATTGATCGCCAGACACTCAACAAAAAATCTTCATCGAAAACTAATTTTCTAAAATTATCCCCTGCAATAAAAGTCATTTCATCTGACTTTCCTAAGGGATTCCAATTATAGAAACTTACGATTAAAACATAAATAAATGGTAGTAACCCAACAATCAGTAGAATGACGATTGTGGGTGAAAGGAGATACCAAGGAATTCTTTTAGAACCAACCACGATTTAGTGAGTTTACATTGTTTGTTTTAAATGGGGCTGATTGGTAATCAGCCCCAGAAAAGTTACTCCGCGTATTCCAATTCTTTCATAAGCTCGTCCACTGCTGCTGCTGCTTGATCCAGAGCCTCTTCTGGAGTCAACTCACCGGCAAGTGCTTTGAAAATGAATGGATCAATTGCGGCTCGACCTGCTCCATGAAATGGATAGGGAGGAGCACCTGCGAAAAGATAACCAGTATCTCTCATCAAAGTGAAATAAGCATCTGCCTTTGCATCAACTGCTACAACTTTTGGATCAGAATATGTTGCTTTATGGGTAATTCTACCTCCAGCAATTGCCCAATCAGCTTGCACTTCATTTTGCCCAAGATATTGCAGCCAAAGCATAGTTGCTTCTTTGTTCTTAGAAGAATGCGGAATTCCAAAAGCTCCACCATCGAAATAACCGATGTAGCCATTCCCGGAAGCAGCTTGCATCATTACACCCTCAGCAGTTGGTGGAAGGGCAACCCCAACATTACCTACGACACGAGATCTCTCTTCATCTGTCGCAATCCAGGCAGCATTTTCGCCATATACCCATCCTTGTGCAGCTCGTCCTGCAGCGAAAGATGCGCCCACTTCACTCCATGTACTTTGAAGCGCTTCTGGTGGAGCAAAATCAAGCAATCCAGTCCAGAATCTTAGAGCAGCTTTTGCTCGTCCACCGTTCAATTGGCCACCATTTTCAACAGACGCCTGGTAGTTGTCCATGTTGATTCCCCAATTGTAAACTCCAAAGCTTGGGAAGATGGTTTCCAACAGTTCATAGGTTGAGGCAGGGTGTCCAGTATGACCCTGAACAGTGGTTCCCCAGCAGTCCATACCTTGATCAGCGCAGAACTTTGTAAAAAATTCAGCATTGTCTCGGTATTGACCAAAAGTTTTAGCTGGTTCTAAGCCATATCCATAGCGAGCTCGGAAGGCTGCCCTGGCTTCTGCATTCTCGAAAAGGTCTTTTCTGTAAAGATAAACCTTGATGAAGGCTTCCATCGGTACCCCAAAAACATCTCCCTTTCCGTTTTTGAAGTAATTGATAAATGTTGTGAAATCATCAAAGTCTACATTTGGCGCTTGCAGCTTCGGGTTTGCCGCTAAACCTTCAGAAATATTTACCAAGAAATCCCGATCCAAGTAGGAATAAATGATGTCTTGTTCAATATATACGAAATCATAGATACCTGTATTGGCCTCCATATCTTTGATGGCCTTATCATACATTTGATCCCATGATGTTGTTTCAAGCCTTACTTTGATACCGGTCAATTTCTCGAAATCCTTGGCCAGGACCTCTGAAACAAATTGCCCAGGAGGAGTATTTTCAGTAACACCTTGAAGAGTTACACCTTTATAGGGTTGGCCAGCAGATTTCCAAAATGCATCATGGCCACCTGCAACTGCAGTAAGCGCTGTGACCGATGCAAATACTGATAGAAACAGCTTTTTCATCTAAATCTCCTGATGAAAATCATCATTAATAACAGAGTTATTCTCTGTTTGGTTTGTTTAAGATAGGAATCAAGAACACCAACTGGTGTTCAATTCTGTCAGGGTGTCCATTCCCTTTACAAGGGGACCTCAAATCAAAAACATATCCCCCACATGCATTCTCCACTGCAGACAGAAGAAGTGCTACTTTGGTCAAGTCTACCAAAGCAGGCATATCGAGTTTCTAACCTAATTAATTTTAGGTTTCCAACAATTCTTAGGTACTCATATGAAAGATTAATCTCAAAAATCATCAAATAATTACTTTAAGGCGCTTTTAATAATTATTCACCACTGGAATTGTTTTTTATAAACTAAAGATGAATAACAGCTTAAAATGTTTTTTAATTGTCAAATGTCAACTAATTCTGAATATTGTCAATTACAACTTGACTGTCAGTAAGATTAAATGTCAAATCCAAAAAAAAGTAAGAAACTTCTTCTCAAAAATCTGAATCTGAGCAGTACTTAGCAGTTCCTCACAAATATGAATGTAAAATTGCGCAGAAAGGATAGTCCTCCAGAATTCCAAGATGTAGTTACTTGGGCTGCTTGGCTTTATTACATTGATCAAATGACACAGATTGATGTTGCCAAGGTTCTAGGGGTTTCCAGGGCTTCGGTTGTAAATTATCTTCAAGAAGCTCGTGACCGAGGTCTCGTATCAATCCAGTTCGATCAAAAGTCGATCTCAGAAACTGTCATTTCCAAATCGCTCCAAGCGAAATACGGTCTTGCTGGCTGTGTAGTTATTCCAAAGACCGTCGAGGAATCGAAATTATCCGAAAGACTGGGAGTAGCGGCTGCAAGGGTCTTATTCAGCATGTTGAATTCCAACGATGTAATCTCTGTAGCTTGGGGAAAGACTGTTCTCGCAGCGGCCCAAGCTATTCCCCGAAGCCAATTGGATAACCTCACAGTAGTTCAAGTCGTTGGTAGTTTTCATTCGACAGTCGAATTCTCCCCAGAATTTTGTACATCTGTGCTTGCCAACCGGCTTAACGCCCTCTGTATGAATTTTCTAGCTCCAGCAATTCTTTCCTCGAAACACCTTAAAGATGAATTATTGAAAGAAGAGGTTCTTGTTAACCAGTTCAAGACTATCAAATCTTCACGAATTATCATTTTCGGAATTGGAGAGCTAGATCCCCAAAGCACAGTCGTTAGAACAGGCTTTCTGAAGGCAACTGAGCGTGAAAAATATCTTGCGCAGGGAGCAATTGGGACAATTCTCGGTAGAATGCTCAACGAGCAGGGCCAGCAGATTTACACAGAAATAGATGATCGGATGATCGGAGTATCACTCGATGAAATCAAAAACATTCCTTGTCGATTAGCTGTGGCAGGAGGTTCCCAAAAAGTGGAGGTTGTGCGAGCAACTCTGAAAGGACAATATCCAACCCACTTGGTCACAGACTATGAAACTGCAAATGCACTACTTAGTTGATTCAAAGTCACGGGATGGGGAATGAACATGACGGAGAGATTTGTCATTGGGATTGACAGTTCTACTCAATCGACAAAAGCGATCGTTTGGAATGAGACGGGCCAGCCAATCTCTGAGGGTAGGGCACCGATCAGTATGAAAATGCCTCAACCAGGTCACGCTGAGCAGGATCCTCATGAATGGTGGGATTCTTTTAAAATTGCTTTGCGGCAAGCACTTGAAAATATTGACCCAAAGAGAGTAGAAGGTCTCTCTATTTCTAATCAAAGAGAAACCGTAGCTTTTCTGGATCAGGATGGAACTAGTTTACATGACGCAATGGTTTGGCTGGATGAAAGGGCTGCTAACGAGGTTAGTGGTTTGTGTGAGGTTCTTGGAGGAGAACAAATTCACAAAATTTCAGGTAAACCAATTGACCCCACCCCTGTGTTGTATCGGCTGAAGTGGTTGAGCAAAAACAAACCTGAAGTTCTTGCGAAGACACATCGAATCCTTGATGTGCAAGGTTACCTTGTATTTCGTTTGACAGGAACCGCCAAAACTAGTTGGACAAGCGCCGATCCTTTTGGAACTTTCGACATCCATAAAAAAGGCTGGTCCAGCACTTTGCTTGATCAGGTTGGTGTAAGCGCAGATCAGTTTCCCGAAGCACTCTGCCCTGGTGCAGAGATTGGGAAGATCTCAGAAAAAATCGCCTCAGAATTCAACTTACCAAAGAACCTAAAAGTATTTGCAGGTGGAGGAGATGGTCAATGTGCAGGGCTTGGTGTAAATGCCATTGCAGGGGGGCGTGCTTACCTGAATCTTGGGACAGCTATTATCGTGGGAGCTTCATCTAAGGATCTGCGCTTAAGTAATTTCTGGCGAACTCACATTTCCCCTACCGGTGAGGGCTATTTCTTGGAATCTGTTCAGAGGGCTGGCGCTTTTTTTGTCAACTGGTTTTTAGAATGCCTTGGGACCGGGGAGCGCACTGGAGAAATTTTCTCTAGGCTTGAAGGACAAGCCTCTAAAATTGACATTGGTTCTGAAGGAGTTCTCGTTCAGACTCACCTCTCTGGATGCATGGATCCTCATTGGGATCCCTCTTCAACCGGGGCATTTTTGGGTCTAAGAACTCATCACACACAAGCACATCTGTATCGAGCTTCCCTCGAAGCGCTAACACTAGAATCAGCCCGTGCCATTCAGAAAATGGCTGGTGAGGGGGTTGAACTAAAAAAGATCAATGGGATTGGGGGTGGGGCCCAAAGTCCTCTGTGGATTAAGATGATCGCCGATGCAACCCAACTCCCTGTTCAAAGAAGCCTTTCCAATGAAGCTTCCGCCTTGGGGGCTGGAATTTCAGCTGCTGTGGGTGCAGGTTGGTTTGCAAATTTTGAAGAGGCTGCAGCTGCAATGACAAATGAGGCAGAGCAGATCGAGCCTGATCAAAATGTTGCTGATAAATGGCAAGAGTTGTCAATGAGACAGTCCCAAATCTATATGATGACAAAAACATTTTAGACTTAATATGCAGTAAGTCTAAATAATCTTTGTGTGGATTGAGATGTCTACACATTGCGCCAAAGAATCAGAGGATTCTTTGGATTCCTATGTCCCAAAACCACTTCGTGGAGATTAATTATGAGTGACAAAGCAAAGACCCTGTTCGAAGCCTACGCCACTGGCAAAATGAGTCGGCGTGAATTGTTGACCAAGATCGCACAATTGGGTGTAGCCTTTGGCGCAGCAAACCTCATGTTGAACAAAGCTTCCACAGACCTGCTTGCTGCAGATTTCAATTGGAAAGCTCACCAAGGGAAAAGCTTGAAGCTCCTTTTGAACAAGCACCCTTACGTAGATGCGATGATTGCAAACCTGGAAAATTTCAAAAGTTTGACAGGGATGAACATCACATATGATGTGTTTCCAGAAGACGTTTATTTCGACAAGGTAACAGCCGCTCTATCTTCCAGATCAAGTGAGTATGACGCCTTCATGACAGGTGCTTACATGACATGGACATACGGTCCAGCTGGTTGGATTGAGGATCTAAATGCTTGGATCAAGGATTCATCTAAGACGGCGCCAAACTATAACTGGGAAGACATGCTTCCAGGCTTGAGAGCATCAACTGCTTGGAATGGAGTCCCTGGAGGTGAGTTAGGTTCAGCAGATGCCAAACAATGGTGTTTGCCTTGGGGATACGAATTGAACAACGTTGCCTACAACCGCAACATGTTCAAAAAAGCCGGGGTTGAGCCGCCCAAGAACATGGAAGACATGGTGAACGTGGCAGCGAAACTTCAAAGAGACCTAGGTGGGCCCTACGGAATTGGGGTTCGTGGTTCACGTTCTTGGGCAACCATTCACCCAGGTTTCCTCTCCGCTTACGCAAACTTCGGCCAGAAAGACTTCACTTTCAGTGGTGGCAAGCTGAAAGCGGCGATGAATACCAAGGCTTCCAAAGATTTCCATGAACTTTGGGTCAAGATGATTCAGGATTCTGGAGCGAAAAACTGGTCAACGCATACATGGTATCAAGTTGGAACAGATCTTGGTGCTGGTGCTTCGGCCATGATCTTTGACGCTGATATTCTCGGATATTTCATGAATGGAGGTGACAACAAGGAAGCTGGCAATATTGGTTACGCTCCCTTTGCTGCTAATCCAAATGCTTCTGCTCCAACTCCAAACGTATGGATTTGGTCTTTGGCAATGTCTAGTTTCTCAAAACAGAAAGATGCCGCCTGGTACTTCATTCAGTGGGCCTCTTCTGCAGATCATGGAATGTTTGGTGCGAGAAAGATGGACTTCGTGAACCCTGTGCGTCAGTCCGTTTGGGATGATTCTGACTTCAGAAGCCGCATCAACGAGTCTTACCCTGGTTATCTCAACCAACATGACTTGTCAGCTCCTGGGGCAAAAATCTACTTCACAGCTCAACCACTGTTCTTTGACCTTACAACACAATGGGCAGAGACTCTCCAAAAGATGGTCGCCAAATCTGTTCCAGTCGATGAAGGTCTGGATCAACTAGCTTCCGGCATTGATCGTCAGCTGAGAGATGCAGGTCTAGGTTAATTCGATTAGGAGCTTATTGCTTAATAGCTTCAATTGAATCGGTGGTGCTCTGGTAACAGGGCACCAAATTTTAACTCTATTGGTCCTCGTCGAAGGGAAACATGTCCTCGACAAGTTCAGCGCTTGTTGCTCCAAAAAGTGGGCGCTTACGGAAAAAAATTTTACCTTATCTGCTCAGTTTACCGGCACTATTGGTCTGCATAGGGATTTTGATCCCATTTTTTACTGCAGTCTATTATTCAATGATGCGATTCCGGCTGAACCTACCTTACCTGAAGGGGTTCATCTGGTTTGACAACTACATCAATTTTCTTTCAGACCCAGCGTTCTGGAACACTGTCCAGATTTCTCTCTTATATGCCTTCCTAACTGTTGGCTTAGAATTACTCCTCGGACTTGGTATAGCGGTTCTGCTTCAACAGCCTAGTAAATTTAATAACATTGTCTCCGTTCTTCTACTTCTTCCATTGATGACTGCACCAGCTTTAGCGTCATTAATGTGGAAACTGATGACCAATCCAAATTTTGGGATACTAAGCTATCTCGTTAGTTTACTTGGATTTAGTGATTTTAAATGGGCCTCAGATCCCTCTACAGCGTTACTGACCGTTGTGTTGGTGGATATTTGGGTTTACACCCCATTCATCATGATTCTTTTGCTTGCTGGCTTACGTTCCCTGCCAAAACAGCCATTTGAGGCTGCAGCATTGGATGGAGTCCCACAAAGCTTCATCTTCTTCCGCATTACCTTGCCAATGCTGATGCCATATCTATTGACAGCGACACTGTTTCGATTACTCGAATCCATTCAACAGTTTGATATTATCTATTCGATGACTCAGGGTGGACCTGGGGATCAACTGATGGTTTTTCAAGTACAAGCATACCTAGAATTCTTCCAGTACACTAATGTTGGTCGTTCGACAGCTCTATTGATGGTCTTGTGGGCTATCACGTTTGCACTTTCAAATGTTTTCATTAAACATTGGCTCCGCCTGCGAGAGCGAACCCATGGAAATGGATAGGAGTCGAAAATGAACCAACTTTCTAAATCTCAGAGAGTCTTCCGAGGCATCCTCCTAGGTCTTGTGATCCTCTTTTTCATGTTCCCAATATTCTGGATCTTCTTGATGTCATTTCAGACTAATGAACAGATCCTGAGAATTCCTCCGTCAATTTTCTTTGAACCAACGCTTATCAATTACCAAGCGCTGATCACCGGGAGACTTGAAACACAGGCAGGTAATCTTGACATCGCTTTCATGGAAAATCTTTGGAACAGTGTATTTTTATCGTCATCAGCGGTTTTACTTTCACTTGTCCTCGGAGTTCCAGCAGCATATGCATTTGCACGCTACCGCTTTAGACTAGGTGAAGACATCGCATTCACGATTCTCTCTTTTCGTTTTGCCCCTCCGTTGTTGGTTTTGCTACCACTAACGCTGTATTTCGAGGATATTGGTTTATCCAATACCTATACAGGACTGATCTGGGTCTATCAGTTGATCTCGTTACCACTTATTCTTTGGATTGTACGTGGATATTTTGAGGATATTAGCCCAGATATTGAGAGCGCATACAGGTTAGCAGGTCATTCTTGGTTACAGACATTTTTGAAAATTTCGATTCCCTTGGCTCGTCCTGGAATTGCTGCTGCGGGATTATTGTCCTTCATTTTTGCGTGGAACAATTTTGTATTCGCTCTCGTTTTAGCTTCTGCTGATAAACAGCCCGTAACGGTGGGAGCATTGGCCTTCGTGACGGCTTCGGGAATTCAGTACGGACAGATCGCTGCAGGGATTGTGTTATCGGTAACTCCCACTTTGTTGTTGGCCTTGTACGCTCAAAGATACTTGGTAGAGGGCCTATCTCTGGGGGCGGTAAAAGGTTAATCATGGCAACATTGCAATTAGATCGAGTTACTAAGAAATTCAAAACGGATGTAGTTCTTGATCAAGTTTCTTTTGAAGCTGAATCAGGAGAGACTCTTGTAATTTTTGGTCCCTCTGGAAGCGGCAAAACTGTCTTATTGAGAGTCATTGCTGGAGTTTACGAGCCTGAGGAAGGCAAAGTCGTACTACAAGGTCATGATATGACGGATGTTGCTCCTGAGCATCGTGAAGTTGGGATGGCGTTCCAAAATTTTGCACTCTTTCCCCACTTTTCTGCCCGAGAGAATATCGCTAGCCCCCTAACAGCCCTTGGAAAAAGCGACACCCAAATTGAAGAGCAAGTACAATCAATTGCAAAACTTCTCAAAATTGAACACGTTCTTGAACACTTACCAAGAGCACTTTCAAACGGGCAAAAGCAAAGGACTGCTCTAGCAAGGGCATTGGTTGCAGCACCCAAGACTGTACTCTTGGATGATCCGCTCAGAAACGTGGATGCTAAGCTACGGTTTGAGATGCGTTTGGAGCTGCCTCGTCTGCTTCGAAGATTTGGTTCAACCGTTCTTTACGTGACTCAGGATTATCGGGAGGCGATGGCACTTGCTGACAGAATTGCCGTGCTTGTTGGAGGAAAAATCGCTCAATTTGATACACCCGAATCAATTTATCTTCGACCATCTTCAATTGAGGTTGCAAAGCTCTTTGGAGAACCAGCCATCAACATTTTACGTGGTCAAGTCAATGAACAGGCCAATAGAGTATCTGTCAACCAAAACCAGTTCATCCTTCCAAAAGGGTTTCATGACAAGGCTGGAAAAATCTGTGATATCAGTATCCGACCTGAATCCATAAAATTATTTCGAGAAAAGCGTGTTGGAACAACTTCTTACGAGGTGATCACCATCACCCCACTCAATGAACGATCAGTTGTCCTTTTAAGAAGTCAGGAAGGCTTGGAACTATTAGCCACCTACCCAGCAGAAGAACAGACAGCGAAGATAGGTGATGCCTTCTGGGGAATGGTAGTCCCTGAGGATCTGTTGCTCTTCGAAACAGAAACTGGTCAAAGATGTTTACCCGAGCAAAATTAAAAATTTTATTCCATTTAGTTGGAGATTTTCGTGCCTGAAGTCCAGTTGAGTCTGAACTCCGTTGACAAGACTTATTACAGTAAGAAGATTGAGGCAGCAGTTCGAGCTGTGAAAAATCTTTCACTACAGATTAGCAAAGGTGAAATCGTTGCCCTCCTAGGTTCATCTGGATGTGGGAAGACATCAACATTGCGAATGATTGCAGGATTCGAGGATGTTACAGGGGGAACAATTGAACTCTCTAATCGTGAAATCCACCAGTTGCCACCTGCTAAACGAAACGTAGCAATGGCGTTTGAGGGTTACTCTTTATACCCTCCACTGACTGTGAGAGACAACATAGCTTTCGCCCTTAAAGCCGAGCGTATCTCGCGGTTAGAATCAGATGCTAAGGTCATGGAGATGGCGAAATTTCTAGAGATCGAAGAAATTTTGGAAAGATACCCCTCCTCGATTTCTGCAGGCCAGCAACAGCGCGCTAGTCTGGCCAGAGCTTTGGTTCGTAAAGCAGATTTGTATCTACTGGATGAACCTATGGGGCAACTCGAACCACAGCTTCGTTCAGTTTTGCGGGTTCGTCTGAAGCAGTACCTACAAGCACATCAGATGACTACCGTACTCGTTACTCATGATCAAACCGAGGCTAATGCCCTTGCTGACCGCATTGCTGTAATGGAAGATGGCGAACTGCAACAGTTTGAAACACCAACAAAGCTCAAGCATAGGCCCGCGAACATTTATGTTGGAACTTTCATCGGGGAACCACCGATGAACACATTTGCCGCTGAGGTGAATCCGGTCGGTAAGGGTTTTCAGTTTCAATTGGAAGAGACAGGGGAACTCCTTGATTATCAAGCTGTTGATTTTCAGCAGAATTTGCGTGACCAATTGATTCAACATAAAAGAGTCATGCTCGGTCTTAGACCACATGCTGTCAAATTGGGAAAGGGAGCTTTGAAGGCACAGGTAATTTCCAATCAATGGCTTGGAGACCAATCACACATTGCAGCAGAATTTGCAAATAGGATCATAGTTGCCGTTTCTCACCAAAGAGAAGAATTCCAATTGGATGAGAATGTTCCTTTTCACCTGGAGGCTTCAGATCTTCACTTCTTTAATGCAGAAAACGGAAACACTATAGCCCACAGTCTGGAGATGTAATTATGGATCTTCTTCTGGGAATTGACGCAGGTACTTCTGTGATTAAGGTTGTTGCCTTTGATCTAAAGGGTAATCAAATTGCGGTAGCAGCCAAAGCAAATCACTATGAAATGCTCTCAAACGGAGGGGTTGAGCAGGAACTTGATCGAACTTGGAAAGACACCCTTGAAGTCATTCGCCAGATCCTAGAAAAACTAGATGGGCATCAAATCGTTGGTATTGCAGTAACAGGTCAGGGTTCTGGAACTTGGTTAATTGATGAGAATGGAAGCCCTGTTGGACGAGGTTGGTTATGGCTAGATGCAAGGGCTGCAGACCTGGTCGAGAGCTACAGTGAGTCCTCCAACGCTAGAAGACGTTTTGAGTTGACAGGTACTGGGCTAGCTGCCTGTGATCAGGGGCCTCAATTACTGTGGATAAAAAAACACCAACCAGAGATTCTTCAAGAGAGCACGACAGTATTCCATTGCAAGGATTGGCTTTATTTTAATCTGACTGGTGTCAGAGCTACCGATCCCTCAGAGAGCGTCTTCAGTTGTGGCAATTTTCGAAATCGAGATTTTTCCGATGAAGTCATCGAACTGCTGGGACTGACTGAACAGAAAGCTTTGTTTCCCAACGTAGTTGACGGAACCAAAAACTCCCACCCACTTTCAGAAAATGTAGCTAAACTTTGCGGTCTGCAATCCGGTATCCCAGTTGTGTTGGGATATGTAGATGTAATCTGTACAGCTCTTGGCTCTGGCCTCTACGACCCAGGCTATCAAACAGGATGTACGATCATCGGTTCAACTGGTATGCACATGCGCTATGTTGATTCCGTAGATGAGATCAAACTCAATCAGGATTCAACCGGCTACACGATGGTTTTTCCTGTTGACGGGACTTACAGTCAAATGCAGTCGAACATGGCTGCGACGCTCAACATTGATTGGATGTTGGACCTCGCAATTGATGTTTTGAAATTTCAGGGCATTCAAAAAAATCGCTCGGATCTTCTCAAAGATTTGGATCAACACATCCTTGATGCCTCTCCGGCAGAATTTCTTTACCATCCCTACATATCACAAGCTGGTGAAAGAGGACCTTTTATCAATGCGAACGCAAGAGCCAGCTTCATTGGACTTTCATCGAAGCACGGCTATTTTGATATGTTGCGAGGGGTCTATGAAGGACTTTCTTTCGCAGCAAGGGACTGTTACGAGGCAGCAGGGGGAGTACCCGCCGAAGTTAGACTCTCAGGCGGGGCCGCTCGCAGCAAAGCCCTAAGAAAGATCATGGGATCAGTCTTGAAGACTCGTTTTCGTACAGCTGAAAGAGGAGAAGCAGGTGCTTCAGGTGTAGCAATGATGGCTGCAGTATGTTTAGGAATTTACCCTGACATGGCCGCATGCGTAAGAGATTGGGTTCATCCATATCTGAGCGAAGCTGAAGAATATGATGCCTCACAAGGGCAAATTTATGATTCACTTTATCCTATTTACGTTGAAGCACGCCAAGCTTATCTTCCGCTTTGGAAATCATTAAAAAATTAAGGAGAATTCCTTGGAACCAAAAAAAATTGCCATCATCGGTGATCGGTTCATGAAGACAGAAATCTTTAGGGAACACCTCGAAAAAACTTGTGGAAACAATCATCTTTTTAAGGAACTTGAGTTGCCTTGGCCCGATGAGCCGATGGAGCACGGTTACGAAAAACCAGGAATGGCAGGCCTTAAAGAATATATGGGTAATCCCGATGAAATCGTCAGCTTCATTGGTGATTCGGAAATTGTTGTGGACCATCTTGCTCCTTTCTCAGCAGAGATGTTTGACAGATTGAAGACCCTTCGTCTCATTGCTGTCTCACGTGGGGGTCCAGTAAATATTGATATGGAAGCCGCTCACAAGTCCAACGTCAAAGTGGTCAATGTTCCAGGCAGGAATGCGAGCGCTGTTGCAGAGTTCACGATTGGTGCAATCTTAGCCGAAACAAGGCTGATCCGCTTGGGCCATGAATCTCTTAGAAAAGGAACCTGGCGCGGTGATCTTTATCGGGCTGACGTCACTGGCAGAGAACTCTCACAGATGACCGTTGGATTGATTGGCTATGGTCATATCGGAACAAAGGTTGTGAAACTTCTTCAGCCCTTTGGATGCCAAATCCTGGTCTGTGATCCATATGTCGAGTTGAGTTCGGACGACAAAGAGAATGGTGTGCAACAGGTCGATTTAGATACTTTACTTAAGAAATCGGATGTCATCAGTTTGCACTCGAGAGTGACAAAGGAAACAACTGGTTTCATCAATCGAGAAGTATTCCAGAAGATGAAGAAAGATGCTTACTTCATCAACACAGCTCGTGGACCGATGGTGGATTACCAGGCTTTAACTGATGCACTCACCAGCGGTCATCTCCGGGGAGCTATGCTAGAAACTTTTGGAGTAGAGCCAGTTCCTCTAGATTGGCCATTGCTAAAACTTGATAACGTAACACTGACACCTCATATCGCTGGCGCTTCCCTACGGACAGTAGAGTATGCCGCTGAACAGGCTGCACAAGAAGTTCAACGGTTTCTTTCCGGTGAATCCCCTCTAAATCCTTGTTAAAATCTCCAATAAATAGTTATTATTTTCATGAATGATTCAACATTTAATTTTTCAAAAAGTTTAGAATTTCAGCAATTTTGTGAACTCTCCGCTGAGATCGGAAGAAATCCATTATTGGTACAGGGAGCAGGAGGAAATACATCTATTAAAGAAGACGGACTACTTTGGGTGAAAGCATCCGGGACCTGGTTATCAGAAGCGACAGAAAAAAAGACCATGGTTGCTGTAGATCTTGTCAAGTTACAGCAAGCAATGGCGCAGAATGACGAGCGGGTGGAAAAGCCTCAATATTTTAAAGCAGACCCCACAGAATCCCTTCGTCCATCAATTGAGACGGTAGTTCACGCCTCATTAAATCACCGGGTTGTGCTCCATGTTCACTGTGTGGAAACAATCTCTTGGGCTGTCCTTGAAAATGCTGAAAAGCTCTTAGTTACTCCCTTGGAAGGCCTCGACTGGGTTTTCATTCCTTACAGAAGGCCCGGATTACCACTGGCTCGTGAGATACAATCAAAGATCACGGAGAAGACGAATGTTTTGATTCTTGGAAATCATGGGCTGGTCGTAGCTGCCGATTCAATTAAAGAGGCGCATGCCCTTTTGTTGGAAGTACACCAAAGGCTTAGGCGCGCTAGAAGAGAAGTTACCATTCCAAAGTCTAATTTTGCTCTTCCAGCAGAATCCAACTATCGAGATGCTGAATTCTTTGCCCAAGGAATAGCCCACGACAATATTTCTCTGGAAAAGGTAGAAAAGGGTTCGCTTTACCCTGATCACGTCATTTTTCTGGGCTCAGGTGTACAACTTCTGAATTCGAGTTCAACTCTAGACCAGTTTGAGCAGAATCAACATGAAAGCCTTCCCAAAGCCTTGATCGTCCCTGATCAAACCGTGTTGGTAAACAAGCAAGCCCCTCGTGGCACCGATGAAATGTTATTGTCTCTGACAGAAGTTGCAGCTCGGTTACAACCCAACGATAGAGTTCAAAAATTGACTTTCAATGATGAAGCAGCACTTCTGAATTGGGATGCTGAGAAGTATCGACAGGAACTGGCTCGACGAAATGCCTCGGCTTGATCTCATTCAACAAATCTAACTTAGATGACATTCTCACAAGAATCTGTCCTGGTCCTCGGAATTGACATCGGCACTTCAGGAGTGCGAGCAGTTTTGATGAATTCAACATTTGATGTGGTGGCTCAACGTTCCAGCCTTATGTCAGATTTCGGTTCTAATCACCGAAACCCTACTGTTTGGTGGAAGTCCTTGGAATCTGCTCTAGAGCACTTGCGGATAGAAGCACATGAACAATGGAGTCAGGTTGCTGGAATATCTGTCGATGGGACATCTGGGACGATGTTGGCGCTCAACAATAAGCTGGAACCCATTGGCGATGCTCTGATGTATAACGACCCCGTCAAAGATCCTGATGTTCTTGAGCAGATTCGTCAGTATGCTCCAAGGGAAAGTGCTGCACATGGTGCCACTTCTGGATTGGCAAAGTTGATGAAGCTTCAAGAACTTAATGGATGTCACCGAGTGCTTCACCAAGCGGACTGGGTACTTGGAAAATTTATTGGCGAATACCGATGGAGTGATGAGAACAACTCTTTAAAAACAGGGTATGATCCCATCCATAGAGAATGGCCAAATTGGATCTCCCACACAAAAGCGCAGCGTGAGTTACTTCCAGATCCACAAGAACCTGGTCAAGTCACGGGTGAGATTGACCAAAAGATTGCGGAACGCTTTGGGCTTTCGAAAGACCTCAAAATCATTTCAGGGACTACGGATGGTTGTGCTGCTTTCTTAGCAACAGGTGCATCCGAAATTGGGGATGGAGTCACTTCACTTGGTTCGACTTTAGTTGTGAAAATTCTAAGTGATCAACCAGTGTTTGCACCTGAATATGGCATCTACAGTCATCGAATTGGGGATCAGTGGTTACCCGGTGGAGCCTCAAATACGGGTGGCAACGTGCTCACTCATTTTTTTTCAGATGAGGAACTACTTAAACTTTCCAAAAATATTGACCCTGAGACAACAGTTGATCTTGATTACTATCCCTTGCTTAAACCCGGAGAGAGATTTCCAATCAATGATCCCACCTTCCCACCCCGCTTAGAGCCAAGGCATCCCAATGACCAAACTTTCCTCCATGGTCTGTTATTAGGAATGAGCGCAGTGGAAGCGTTGGCCTACAATTGTTTAAATGAACTAGGAGGCCCAGTCTTGAAGTCACTTCGTACAGTTGGAGGTGGTTCAAAGAATTCCGTTTGGACGGCTCTTCGCCAAAAACAAATCCCCATTCCAATGCGGAATGTTGCCTCTGATCAAGCTGCTGCAGGAGCCGCTCGACTTGCCTTGAAGGGCTTACTTAGTATCTAAGCCATGCTGAATATCCCCTTCACCCAACTCGAAGAGCTTTCCCACAGATATGAAACCTTCCTGCTGGATCAATATGGAGTGCTACACGATGGCAAATCTGTTTTTAAAGGAGTCATCGAAGCTCTTCAGAACCTCCAAGCAGCTCAAAAAACAGTAATTCTTCTCTCCAATTCAGCGAAAAGAGCGGAGAAAAATTATCAGCGCATGGAACAGCTAGGGCTACATAGAGAGTTCTTTCAGGGTGTCGTTACTTCTGGGGAGGTAGGACACTATCTATTTACCAGAGGATTGTCTGAGCTTGGGCTCGAAGATGGATCAAGATGTTGGGTGTTAGCTCGAGATGAAGACCGATCTCCTCTTTTAGGTTCAACGCTCACGGAAGTAGCTGCTCCGGAAGATGCAGACGTGTTGATTCTAAGTGGTAGTCGTGGAGAGGTAGAATCTTGGGAGAAAGCCATCAAGAAATTGGAGATTCCTCTGTCCAAAAATCTACCATGTGTTTGCCTGAATCCTGACAAGTGGATGCTCACGCCACAAGGTCTAGCCTATGGAGCTGGCAAAATTGCAGAATACTACGAATCAGCAGGTGGTAAAGTCATCTGGATCGGTAAGCCGTACAAGGAAATGTATAGATTTGCTGAGAGAGAGTATTCGTTTGAAAAGATGCAAGCTGTCGCCATAGGGGATTCAATCGAGCACGATATCCAGGGTGCAAAAAAATTTGGAATTGCTGGAGCCTGGGTACGTGATGGAATTCTGAGGGATGCAGCTGATCAGGAAATCAACGCTGAGATTCAAAAACATGAAGCCCAGCCTGATTTCCAGATGAATAGTTTTAGTTGGTAATAAAAACTGCTTTTAACCTTTTACTGACTTATCAACAAATTTGCATTGAAGTAAAGTGATAGCAGGAATTCAGCTGTTATTTCCCTTCCAACTCAGAAATTTTATGATTTTTAAATATATTTTTTCAAAGAAAACATCAGTATAAAAATACTATTCAGTAACTGATTAGCCAATGCAGAGCAATTTGAAAATCAAGAAACTCCAAAACTCTTCAGTTTCGGAATCTTGTTGGAGAAAAAAGGCTAATTGGATGTTCTGTTGACTGCTGAATTGCCAGATCTGACATAACCTCTCCAATCACGCTCGCAAACTTGAATCCATGTCCTGAAAAACCAGCTGCAAAGGACACCTGAGGATATTCCGGATGCAACCCAATCACGAAGTGTTCATCTGGAGTGTTTGTGTAAAGACAGGTAGCTGTTCTCAAAGGAGTGCTGGTCAACTTATTTAGTCTGACTGTCGCTTGTCTAATCTGCTCGATCTCTTCAGGTCTTACGGTTCTGTCAACTCGGTCTGGATCGCACTCAGGGCCCACCCTAAAGTATGCCACCTTTGCCCCACCATCAGGTCCATCAATCGCTGGAAATCCATAAAACTGCTCAATAACACTTGGTTCCCAAATATAGATTGGCATTCTCCCTAACTGCCACTGATCCATATTTTCAACATCAAACCAAAATAAAGTGAGACGTTTGACTTCCATGGGGATTTCCAATTCTGCCAACAGCTTTGGATTCCAGGAACCCCCCGAGATAACTAATCTATTTGCCCGATAAGTCCCTTTATCTGTGACGACTTGAACCCCATCTCCATCTGGCCTCCATGACAAGAACTGTTCTCCAAAACGCATATCTCCACCAGATTGCTCTGCCAGTTTGTTATGGGTCGCACAGCTTCTTTCAGGCCTGACAAAACCAGCTCTCTCTTCAAACAGAGCAATTTCATCTTCTTTTAAGATGAACTGTGGGAAGCGTTCTCTCATGTCCTGATAACTGAGAATTTGATGGCCAAGATTCCATTTCTGGGCAGATCTGAGGGCTCCAGCCACCGTCTTCGAGTCACTTGGACCAATCATCAATCCTCCAGTCTCAGTGAAAAGATCCTCGTCTGAAGCCATTTCAGCTTCTTTCCATAATTCATAAGCCCTTTTCAAAAGTGGTACATAGGCAGGATCCTCAAAATAAGCCAAACGAATAATCCGACTATCTCCATGACTGGACCCCTGATCATGGGAGGGTGAAAAACGCTCAATACCTAGTACTGAGTGCCCTTTCTTAGCCAATTGCCAGGCAGTGGCGCTGCCCATTCCACCTAAACCAGTAACAATGACATCATAGACCATAGGAACCTTTCTCAAATTTTTAAGAGGGAATTCAAAATGGAAATTCAAATAAATTGATTCTGTTGCGCACACCGATAGAAGGCTGCATTCGAAACATCAAAATAATTCTTTGACTTGATGAATTCTTGTTCCCACGCTGCTAGGCTTCTGACTTGGATAAAAGCAATAAAACGTACTTTATAGACCTTTTCAGTAAATCCGTGTAATAAAGGTGATTCACAAGTGACTTGTAGGCAGCAAGTTGGGAACTAATAATTAGTTTTGAACAGATCCTTCAGGTTCTTGAATTCTCAATATGTCGGCTTTTCAAGAGGGAAAAATGAAGAGAACGAATTTTTTCAAGAAAGTTGCGTTGATGATGGCGGGAAGCTTAATCCTTCCAGCTGTTGCATTTGCAGACATCAAGATGGGAATCATTCTTGGCTTTACAGGTCCCATTGAATCATTGACACCTGACATGGCTGGCTCAGCAGAAGTTGCCTTCAAAGAGGCCTCTGATTCCGGCAATCTGCTAGGTGGTGAAAAAATTGTGGTTGTGAGAGCTGATTCTACTTGCATAGATAATGCTGCTGCTACTGCAGCGGCTGAGAGACTGGTGACTTCTGAAAAAGTTGCAGCAATTATGGGTGCAGATTGTTCGGGTGTTACGACAGCAATCGCGAACAATGTTGCCGTTCCAAACGGTGTTCCGATGATCTCCCCTTCGGCCACTTCTCCTGCTCTGACAACCATTGAAGACAACGGTTACTTCTTCAGGACGGCTCCCTCTGATGCCCGGCAAGGTCAACTTTTAGCAGAAATAACTATGGCCCGTGGTATTAAGCAACTTGCTGTAACGTACGTAAACAGTGACTATGGTAAAGGTCTTTCTGACTCCTTTGGAAATGCTTACAAAGCTCTTGGTGGAGAAATTACAATCAGCGTACCTCACGAAACTGGAAAGGCAGATTACTCAGCTGAGGTTGCCTCTATGGATTCCGCAGGTGGTGATGCTATGGCAGTCTTCGGTTATGTTGACCAAGGAGGACCCGGAATAATGCAAGCCTCTCTTGATAGTGGCTCCTTCGATCGATTTATTCTTGCAGACGGCATGTATGGAGATGCTCTACATACCAACGTAGATGGAGATCTGACAGGATCTTTTGGAACAGTACCAGGGACTTCTTCAAATGGTGCAGATATTTTCAAGAAGATTGCGGCTGATGCGGGCTTGAATGCGGGTGGACCCTACACCGGTGAATCATACGATGCAGCAGCACTCCTTGTTTTAGCAATGCAGAGAGCCAGATCAACAAACGGTGAATCCATTGCGGATAATTTGTTGGCAGTTGCGAATGCTCCTGGGACAAAGATTCTCCCAGGTGAATTAGCAAAAGGGCTGAGTATTCTGAATAGTGGCGGGCCAATTGATTATGTTGGGGCTACAAACGTAGAATTGGATGGTGTAGGTGAGACATTCGGTTCGTTCCGCGAATTCGAAATTGCTGACAAAGCATTCAAAACCGTTCGATTCCGCTGATTCATTTCAAAAAGACTGGCCCCAAGTGGGCTGGTCCCCATTAATTCCCTCCGATTAGTTTCTACTGGTGTTTCTCTCAGGCAATATTCCCTCAGGGCGAAACCTGAGCACGAGAATCAACATGAGGCCCATGACGACCATCCTCAAATGAGGGGCAACATCAATAAAATGTTGACGCAGAGGATTTTCCTCACTGAGTAATGAGTTCAAGTTTCCCACCGCCCAAAGTGCAATCGGTTCCGCTTCAATCCAAGTAAACCAAGTAATAAAAGCTCCAAGCACTGCCCCAAGGTTATTACCACTTCCTCCGATGATGACCATTACCCAAATTAGAAATGTAAAGCGTAAAGGGATATAGGTTCCTGGCGTAAACTGACCGTCCAATGTGGTAAGCATTGCTCCCGCAACACCGATGACGGCAGACCCCAAAATGAATACCTGCCGATGACGGTTCGTCACGTCCTTTCCCATTGCAGCAGCGGCAATTTCGTTATCACGAATCGCACGCATCATTCTGCCCCAAGGAGAATTCAAGGCTAGTGCAGCTAAACCAAGAATTAATAGGAGGACTGTGAGGAAGAGCCCTGAGTAGCAAAGCTTGACGAAGACGCCTGAAGCAGACATCACCATCTCTTGGAGAGCTTCTTCTCCGACTTGGTTCCGATCAGCTGAATGTAATCTGATGACCAAATCTATGAACCACCGGCTTTGTTGAAGGTCTACTTCGTAAGGGACAGGTCGCTCCAAGCCAGTAACATTTTTAACACCTCTCGTCAACCAATCCTCATTCTTAAGAATAGAGATCATGATCTCTGAGATCCCAAGCGTAGCGATCGCAAAGTAGTCTGAACGTAACCCAAGCGCAACTCGCCCCACTACCCAAGCTAATCCAGCTGCAGCAGCTCCACCAGCTATCCAAGAAATTAAGATTGGGAGACCAAGTCCTCCAAGAAAACCTGTTTGCGCAGGATCGACTGCTTCTATATTGAGCGAGGCTTGCTCATAAAAATGGCGTAGCAACGCGTATCCCCCGAGTAGCCAGGCCAAGAACATGAACCTTCGGAGAGGGCCTGCTAGTACTTTTTTTCTAATCCACCAGGCTCCCAAGGCAGTCAAAACCAAAGTAATGAAAGCTAATCCGGTGTCCACTCCACCAACAGCCCATGCCTCACCAACTGGAGAGTAAGAGACTAAGACCGCCGCCAGTCCTCCTAAGGCTGTTGAAGCCATTACTCCAGCATTGAACAAACCCGCATAGCCCCACTGAATATTCAGTCCGAGAGACATGACCGCTGAGATCAAGCAAAGGTTCAGGATAGCTAGGCTCACATTCCAAGACTGTGTGGCACCTACTATACCCAGCAGGAGAGCCATGATTGCAAAGCTGATGATCGCTCTTTGTGAATTGCTCAAAGCACCCTCCCTTTGAAAAGACCAGTAGGCCGAATCAAAAGGACTAGGACCAGAATCAAAAAAGAAACTGCAAACTTGTATTCTGTACTAAGCAACTGGACCAAACCTTCAGGAGACCAACCTTCAGGACCAAGATATCTGAGGAATTTTTTGAATGCGTAGGTAGCCACCACCTCTGAAAAAGCGACAATGTAGCCTCCTAGAATAGCCCCAAGGGGTTGGCCAATCCCACCAACAATGGCAGCAGCAAAAATAGGTAGGAGCAGATGGAAATAGATCAGTGGTTTGTAGCTTTTATCAAGACCATAGAGGACACCCGCGAGAGTAATCAGGACGGCGCTGATAAACCAGGTTGCTCGCACCACCTTTTCAGGGTCAATGCCTGAGAGTAATGCCAGCTCTTCATTATCTGAAAAGGCTCGCATCGCTTTGCCCATCTTGGTTTTTTGTAGGAACCAAAACAACCAGGCGACTGCCAGAATCGCTAATAAAACGGTTAAAACCTGAGTTTGCTTGAGTGCCAAGCCTTCTTTAAGGCCGGACCACTTTTTAAATTCTCCAGCTTTGATGAGAAATTTTAGACCGTCCATGAAAATGATTTCATCTGTTCCAATGAACAACCTGACGACTCCATTCAGCATGAACATCACCCCAACGGAGGCGATCACAAAGATGACAGGCTTACTCTTCCTTTGACGATAGTAACTAAACACACTACGTTCAGTACCCCAGACCAGTAAGCCTGTGATCAGAATTCCAAACGGAAGGGCAAGGAGAGCTGTGGGCAGGATTCCTGCTTTAAAACCAATTGACTGGAACCACCAGGTGATAAAGATCGTGCTGACAGTTGCAAAAGACATCATTTCACCATGCGCAAAATTCGCGAAGCGCATGATGCCAAAGACAATGGTTACCCCAAGGGCACCAATAGCGAGTTGAGACCCATAAACCAAAGAAGGGACGAGTACGAAATTAGAGAGCAGAACAATCGCGTTCAGAAAATCCATCGCTATCCACCGAGAAAGGATCGACGAACTTCTTCATTGGCGAGGAGTACTTGGCCAGAATCTGTAAAACGATTCTGACCTGTCACCAATACAAATCCCTTGTCAGCGATTGTAAGTGCCTGTCGAGCGTTTTGTTCCACCATTAAAATCGCAATTCCTGTTTTTTTTATCTCAATGATGCGCTCAAAAAGCTCATCCATGACAATTGGAGAGACACCTGCTGTTGGTTCGTCGAGCATCAATACGCTCGGTTTCGTCATCAATGCTCGCCCCACAGCAACTTGTTGTCGCTGTCCTCCAGAAAGTTCTCCTGCTGGTTGGAGACGCTTTTCTTTCAGCACCGGAAACAATTCATAGACCTGACCCATCGTATCTGAATAGTCTTCGGTGCGAACATACGCACCGAGCTCAAGATTTTCTTCAACGGTCATGCTACTGAAGACATTATTGGTTTGCGGAACGAAGGCCATGCCTAGTTGAACCCTTTGTTGTGGGGACATGTTCGTGATGTCCTGCCCCGCAAGCATGATTTTTCCTTCAAGGACCTTCAGCATACCCAAAAGCGCCTTCATAGCGGTTGATTTACCTGCTCCATTTGGTCCAACAACAACAGCGATTTCTCCGCGAGCTGCAGAGATTGTGCAGCCTTTGAGAATATCTCCAGTTCCATAACCACCAATCAAATTTTCACCAAGGAGATAACTCATTGCCTGTTTCACAAAAACCCTCTTAGCTCAGTCCCGATGAAGCTCCACGACCAAGATAAGCTTCTATCACCATTTCATTTGATTTCACTTCTTCTGCTGTGCCTTCAGTCAGCAGCTTTCCTTCTGCCATCACGATCACTGGATTACAGAGCCGACTGATGAAATCCATATCGTGTTCGATCATGCAGAAGGTGTATCCTTTCTCCTGATTCATTAACTCGATTGCTTCTCCAATTTCTTTCAGCAAAGTCCGGTTTACCCCTGCACCGACTTCATCCAAAATAACCACCTTGGCATCAACCATCATGGTTCGACCCAATTCCAGCAACTTCTTCTGTCCACCCGACAAATTTCCAGCAAGTTCATCAGCGACATGTCGAATATTGAGAAATTCCATGACTTCATCTGCTTTCATGGTAATTTTTCTCTCTTGCTGATGAAGAGTTGTGCGCTGAAACCACGCACCTATCAGGCTTTCACCCAATTGATTCGGGGCAACCATCATCAAATTCTCACGTGCTGTCAAACTGTTAAATTCGTGAGGAATTTGAAAGGTTCGTAGGAGTCCTTTGGAAAAAAGTTGGTGTGGTTTTAATCTAGTTACATCCTCTCCATCAAGTAGGATTTGTCCTTGATCAGGTGGAAAGGTACCTGCAATCAGATTGAATAGGGTTGTTTTTCCAGCTCCATTGGGACCTATTAATCCTGTAATCAACCCTTTCTGAATTTCTAGACTTATTCCGTTTACTGCCTGGACTCCGCCAAAATGTTTATAAAGGTTTCGAACAGAGATCACGTAGGGGATTTCTCAATGATGAGTTTTAAGACTTGGGGGGTAAGTAGGACTCAGGTGACCTAGTTCAACAAACCAAATTCAAGCTTCGCTGAACAAATACCATCAATAGTTAGTAAATGCACATTTCAGAATATATATAAAATCAAAAATAGTTGTAGTTTCCATCTTTTCAGTAATGAAATAATGTTAAATTTGAGGGAAGATGCTTGTTTAGCTTCATCAGAAAGTCAAGCGCACTTGGTTTTACAAATTTCCCTGATCAGGTTTTAGCTTCCATTGGTGAGATTATTTCCTGTCTAGTTAAATTTAAAGATTGTTGATAAATGAATATCTTAAAGAAGAACTATGAAAATCATACAATTAACTGATCTTCACCTCGTTCCTAAAGGTCAGAAAATCCATGAGTTAGACCCCGGTCAACGTCTTGAACAGGCGTTGGCGAACATCAAGCTTAGGCATCCTGACTTGGATCTGCTTGTAATTACTGGTGATCTTTGCAATGAAGGGGATACGCTCTCTTATCGCCTTCTCAGAGCATTACTAGAAAAATATGAACTAAATTATCAGCTTGTGCTTGGAAATCACGACCAACGAGAACCATTCAGAGGTGTTTTTCCAGAAACAGCAATAGACCCGCATGGTTTCATTCAATCCAAACTGCAATCCGATGGGGATGTCTATCTCTTTTTGGATACTTTGCAGGAAGGTAAAGTTGCAGGTAGTTATTGTGAAAAAAGACAAGACTGGTTGCGGAACGAATTGAAGAGTCACTCAAATAATCCTGTTTACGTCTTTCTTCACCATCCTCCCTTCAAGGTGGGCATGAAGGAAATGGACAACTGCAATCTAGCTGATGGCGAGCTCTTAGGGGAGATCCTGAATTCTCACGCCAACATAAAACACTTATTCTGCGGGCATTTGCATAGACCACTTCATGGCGTTTGGCGAGGGATACCTTTTACATGTCAGCCTTCGACCGTCCACCAATTTACTTTCACAACCGAGAATTTGCACTTTCAACTGATCAAGGAACCACCAATTTACTCAGTTATTACTTTGTCGGATTGGGGAATGGTTGTGCATCAACATCAATATCTGGAAGATGCAGAAAGCGGCAGGTTCGAGGAGATGGAACATTGAATCCATTTCTGAGTGAATTGCCCTTACTCCCTTACAGTACTTCTGAATTAAGCCTTTGGTATTTCTGAATGCAAGAAACCGAAAATAGTTCCAACCTATTGACACTGAAAGACTATGATCTCAGCCTAAATTCTGAGAAAGGGCCTGTCCAGGTTCTTAACAAGGTCAACATCACACTGAATGCGCAGGAGACCGTTGGTCTTGTCGGAGAATCTGGCTGCGGAAAATCGATGACAGCATTGTCAATGATGGGTTTGCTTTCGAACAAAATAATAGCTGAAAATCAGGGAGAGCTCTTATGGAGAGGCGAAAATCTTTCAAATGCTTGCAATAAACGATGGCGCGAGTTGCGCGGAAAAGAAATGGCGATGATCTTTCAGGAACCGATGACTGCCTTGAATCCTGTACTGACGATTTATGAGCAACTTGATGAAGTACTGAAGGAACATTCTTCTTTAGGAAATCAAGACCGTAGAAAGAAAATTTCTGATCTTTTGAGGCAAGTAGGGCTTCGAGATGTTGACAGCAAGCTAGAGTGGTATCCGCATCAATTCTCTGGAGGCATGAGGCAGAGAGTGATGATAGCTATGGCCCTCGTCTGTGAGCCAGATTTATTGATCGCTGATGAGCCAACAACCGCTTTGGATGTGACTACACAAGCACAGATTCTCAGGCTAATCAAAAATCTTCAAAGAGAACGCAAGATGGCCTTGCTTTTCATCTCACATGATTTGGATGTCGTAGGCTTTCTAGCAGACCGAATTGTGATCATGTATGCTGGAGAAGTAGTTGAAGATCTACCGGTTGAACAATTGGAGAGCCCTGCACATCCTTACACCATCGCACTTCAGCAAGCTCGGCCACGACCTGGAAAATCCAATTTTGGTTTTGAACCAATCCCTGGGACCCTGCCGCAACCTGGGTCGATCTTGAATGGATGTCGATTCAGGGATCGATGCGCAAAAGCGAATAAACAATGTGAAATAAACCCTCCTTGGCAATTCCAAAACAACCAACATCGGATTCGTTGTTGGCATCCAAAAATTTAGAAGAGAGAAGTGAATGGCTACAATGACAATCGAAAATCTTGGTTTTCCTTGGGCTACCAGAGATCCATTTTTATTTTGTGTTCATCATCTGGACTTTTATCCCAAAGGGAATGGCAAAGGAGGGCCTGCAGCAACACTCCGGGGACGTCAGATCGGAAATGATTTTATCATCAAAGATGGTTGGCGAATGTACCATGGAGATAAGATTCCTGGGTTTCCAGCGCACCCACATCGTGGTTTTGAAACAGTGACTGTTGTTCAGAGAGGAATGGTGGACCATGCTGACTCGATGGGAGCTGCGGGTCGTTACGGTGGCGGTGATGTTCAGTGGATGACAGCTGGATCTGGGGTTCAGCACTCAGAAATGTTTCCGCTCCTTGAAGAGAATCAAGGTAATACTTTGGAATTATTCCAAATCTGGCTCAATCTACCTAAGCATCGAAAAATGGTTGATCCCAACTTTAAAATGCTCTGGGCGGAGACAATTCCAACAAGTACTTTTGAAGATGAAGCAGGGCGCAGCATTCAGGTTATTCAATACTGTAAGGGTTTTGGAACCAAAAAAGGGCCAGTGCCAACTCATGACTCATGGGCCAGTGAAGCAATCAATGATGTGGCAATTTGGGTAATTTCACTTGATGAACAAACTAGATGGGAATTACCAGAGGTTCTGAAGGGAGTGAACCGAAGCTTGTATCTTTACGAAGGAAAATCTGTTGAAGTTGCAGGTGAGCAGTTAAAACTTAATCAAGTGGGCCACATTAATCAGGCAGAGAGCTTGAAGATTATAAATGGTGAAAGTGCTTCGAAGCTTCTTCTCCTGCAGGGGAGACCCATTGACGAACCAGTTGTGCAATATGGGCCCTTTGTAATGAATTCACGACAAGAAATTGTTGATACTTTCGAGGAATATCGGCGAACCCAATTCGGAGGATGGCCTTGGAAAAGTCCTGATCAAATTCATGGACTCCTAAGTGGAAGATTTGCAAGGCATGCTAATGGGGTAGAAGAAAAACCAACTATCCCCAATTGATTGGAGCTAACTCTTTTCTCAAATGTTGAGAAATATTTAATCAAGCAAGGCTGGACCAGCAATCCATCCCACTGAAAAAAGAAGTGACTGAAGTAGAAGTATTTTTCCAGTAGTCCCCAAAACAACATTCAACTCCCTACCTTTTGTACCAGAAAGAACCATCTTTATCACACCAAGAATGGGCCACAACGCCAACAAAC
>JAQWOT010000151.1 GCA_029245725.1 SAR324 cluster bacterium
AATTCCGGTAAGGCCTGTTGACAAATGATCATCCCATTTGCTCTCCATTCCACCCCAATCATCCCATTGATTCATCCCGCTGACCATCGCAGAACTCATATGCTCAATGGTTGTATTCCAAAAAGTATTTCCAGATGATGAATATACTGTATCAGCTGTAATGATAGTGCGTTTCAATAAATCTGGAATTACCTGATTAACTCTTTCTAATTCACTGAATTCAAGAGTACCTAAAGATAATATAAATCCTTGTAAAAGCCCACCAATTGCCTCTGGAATTTCTTCATTTGTTACTTTTCCTGATAACTCACTAACCCCTGTGTTCATCAAACTCTTAACAATTTCAGATTTATTCTCTGTATAGAATTTTTCTCTACCTGGTATGGTTGCAACTAACTCAGAGCAAATGTCTGACAAAATTTCTTTTCTGCGTGTCGAATCAGATATTTTGGCAATATCTAATCCTTTGATAGATCCTGTTAGCATTGATTCAAGAACCTTTATCAAGTCATCTGAGTTGTTTAAACTTTTATTTGTCAGTTCATCCCTCACCCCTTTTAAAATTGAATCAATGACGGTAATAGTTAGTCCCTCCCCTTTTCTATCAACAGATCTTAGTTCATTTACCAAAGAATACCCACCTGCAAGCCGAAGTTTATTTTCAAAATCAACAAGTATTTTATCAACAAATGTGACTGTGTTTTCAGGAACAGTAGTAAAAACTAACGGAATGATATCATAGGGTAGATAATTTCCTGAAGTATCTTTGATCCACTCCTTAATTTTCAGTTCGTATTTTGTGTTGTAGTCAAGATAATCAACTGGATAGACTGTAAATGATCGATTGTCATTCCGTGCATCGTAATCGGATCTCATCGGTACACAAGAGAGAAAATTATTTGCAGAGAGTTGAACTGTTGCTCCACAAGTGAAATCGTCAGCTGTGGTTACTGAAGTGACGTCTATTGGCTCATCAAAGGCAAATTTCACAGAGGTTCCAATTAACACTCCAGTACTGCCATTACTTGGAACAAGTGCATTGGCTACTACATTTGGTTTCGTATTATCTACTTCAATCACTGGGTCAGGTTCCGGGACCGGACTTGAGCTTTCACTTGTCTCATCAGAAGAGCAGGCAACAACCAATGTCCCCAGAATTAATGGGATAAGAAGCAGATTAAAAACGTGTTTTGACATATTCATAACAGTCTCTTTGTCCGAAAATGCGAAAGTGTCTTAAGTAGTGCAAGGTAGGATTTGTAGAGAAATGGGTCATTCAAGTCTATTGCCAAGAATCATTTGGCCGCACTGGTCCCTACTTTTGCTTAAATATCGTAAAATCTTCCTAAAGCTCATGTCTCCATGAGAATTTTAAATAAAACAATAAATTCAATAGAATAATATATTTTATAGAGAAACACCTTTACCTCGTTTCGACAATGTATTCTGCCCAGATAAGGTAAGTTTGTAGTGGATGAAGTGTCGCTTTATTACCTTCAGCAAAGCGAACAGTGGTAATCGAGTTCTGTTTTTGCCACCGCATGCCTGCTCTCCACCGTTCCATTAACTTAAATGTTGGCCCAAACTCAAATCCCCAAGTAAACTGTCCATTATCAATTGAATCTGAAAAATAAGCTTTGTCATCTTCCTGCAGCCGATAATTTAACCGGTTTTCTGACCATCCACCCATCAGACTACCCCGTAAGCCCAACCCATTATCTGCTTCCCAAGCAATTCCAAAATTTCCAAGCAGCTGGAATTGTTCGAGATCAATTGATTTGGTCAAACTTGTTTTTCTAAGAGTTCCTCTTTGTTTGCGATAAGATTGGCTGATCCCCGATAACAGAAGTGGTGTAAAAAATCTTTGTAGCCTAACTTCTAAGTGATTCCCCTTTAGCGTTGTTCCGGTATCTGTCTCAAAAAAACTAGTTTTGGCCTGACCAAGATTCAGTTGCCAAATGATTCCAGATGAAAAATCCCAATTACCCTCCCCCAATTTCGTAGAAAGATCATTGCTTTCTATAAAATTGTTGGGATTTAGCTGATAAACTGATCGATTTTTTAGATTAATATTATTTTGCAAAATTTCTGGATTATCACCTTTTTGATAATAACTTTCTCCAGGAACTGAAGCACCTGATGCAAGCTCTTTAGAAGTCAAGAGAGCCATCAACATCTGTTCAGAAGTTTGTTTTGCTTGATCATTTTCTTCACTTGAGAGCTGACGAAGCCGCACTCCCTGCCTTAGTAATTTTTTCTTAGGTGATAAAAAGCTTGTTTTTGTTTTTGAATTTTTTTGTGAGCTAGGATCGCTTGGCGCAAATCTTTCACAAAAATCAGCTATGAATTTGACATCCAAATCCATTTGCTGAAATTGTTGGACTAACTCCTTCCTTTCAGGTTCTGAGCAGAGGATATTTGGGTCGGATGTTGGATCTTTTGCCGACAAAACAGCGGATGAAAGGCAAAAAACAATCACGAATTGGATAACCTTCAGAACAAGGTTTTCCAACGAATAGGTTTGTAGAAGATTTGGCACTGGCACCCCAGTTGTTAATTTCACCTAAAAATTTGGTGAATCACACGCAGAACTCGCCAAGTCTCTAAGCAAAATTGAGGCAAATGGATAGTTTTTAAGAATGACAGATTATCTATGAGGAAAAGAGTCTCAGGTAAACCGAAACTCAATTTTTAGTTCTTGTGAAAGAATTATTCTTGACGGGAGGAGAAGCGAAAGTAATGAGTCCGTTTAAGCTGCGTGTGGTGCGATTACATTGGAAGTCTAAATGGGTAGTCTTTTGAATTATTTAAAGACAGCCATCCTCAGGCTACCGAAATTTGCTCATGAACAATCTTCTCTAGATAGTCGAACCGAGCCATGTCAAAAATCTCATGATGCTCTAAGTCAATGATTTCGATATAATGATTGAGTAGGCCCAAATCCATTTCAGAGATCCAACCACTTCTACCGTGCCGATGATGCTTTGCTAAGCTCTTCAAAGCTGTACGGTGATCTTCACAGACTTGGATTGGTACTTCAGGAAATTTATTCAAGAAAACCACGAAGAACATGTTGACTCAGATAGTTTTTGTTTAAATGTTAGAGAAATTTATTCAACAAGATTTTATTTTGTCACCTAAAAGTCAAGTACTCATTGGTTTATCCAAATTTAAACTTTCTACTATTCAAAACCTTCAAATATTTTCATGTGTTTCATGATATATAGCCAGATTATGTAATTTTTTTGACACAAAATACATAATGTAATTCATTATTTGGTACACCTTCCAGATTTTTTTGATATCAGTTATTTAAATGCATGGGAAAATCGCGATTCTACGGCTGAATTGAGGCTAGTTTGGCAATAAAATAAATTTCCCAGACAGCCCACTCTCAAACTTCTCAAAGGCCTCTGCAGCTTTCTGAAGAGGGATTTTCTCTCGAATAAGCTGTTCAAAGGATAAGTTGCTCTCCTGCATAAAATTCATCATCTCAACTGCTGCCCAAGAGGGTAAAACTTTTGAGCCCTGCAACCTAATCTGCTTATGAATAAATTGCTCTGGAGAGATACTGGGGACTCCCTTGCTTAATCCAAGGTAGATTACAACTCCCTTTGGCCTCAGCACATCAATCGCCCGACTCTGAGCATTACTTGCCCCACTGGTTTCAATACTTCCACAAAAACCTTCTGGATTGGGGGACATCTCGATGATACCTTCAGTCTCTGTAAAGTCTGCGATTTTTTCAAAACCAAGTGAGGTGGCAAAGTCCCTGCGGCTCTTAATTGGATCGATTCCTACCACATTGATTCCCATTCTTTCAAGCATTAATATCGCTGACAATCCCACTGGACCCAGCCCGAAGACAACTACGTTGCGAACCGCTTGACCCCTCAATTGTTGAACCGCATTGTACGCAGTCGCTCCAGTACACGCGATAAAAGTACCGTCTTCAAAGGAAATATTCTCTGGGAGTTCAAGACAGGTATTTTCCGGAAGCTTCAGAACGTTGGTATTTGCTCCAGCATCCGCCAAGGCCATTCCTTTCCCAGTTGGGCAAAGAACAGTTTCCCCTTGGTGACAGTAGTGACAGTGACCACAACCTAGCGTGTGATTTACGGTCACCCGATCACCAACTTTGAAGTTACTAACAGCATCTCCAGTTTGGACAACGATTCCTGCAGGCTCATGACCTACAATTTTTCCGTAACGAGCACCCAACTCATCTGGACTGGAACGATAAAAATGCAAGTCACTACCACAAATTCCAGCTGCCTTCACTTCAATCAAGACCTCATTCAATCCAGGCTCTAAATAAGGAAATTCCCTCACTTCAAGCGATTTGTTCCCAAAAAGGGCAACTCCAATTTTTTTCATATTAGTTTCAGAATTGAGGGGACAGTTTCAAAAGTAATGATTGGAGGAAAGCAAGAAGGGACTCTCGCAGAGATCAGCATGCTTTTATGAAGATCAGCTTACTCCACGCATTTACAACAAGCGATTGGAATGTACACCTTTCTGTCGTAGATATGCTCCCACTCATATTCGTAGGCCATCTTACATGTCTCTGGGTTTTGGTTAGTGGTCTTTACCTCTGAACTAGTATTTGAGCAGGCTGCCAAAATAATCTGTGCACTGATCAAGCACCAGATTGAGCCAACCTTTTGCTTGTAATGCTGAAGGGTAATTTTCATTCAATGAACGCCAGCAGGAAGAAGACAAAGGTTTTTGTTGACTGATAGGAAAGTCAGACAATGTTATTTGAGAAGTAGAAGAAAACGATCATCAAGGCAATGATGATAAATATTACCGGTGAGAACCTTCCCATCAAGTTAGTGCCTGCAGTGATTTATTGAAATAATTAGGAATTCTGACAGCTAAATTGTTTTGAAGAATTGGGAACATTCAGATCTCTGATTTAGCAGATATAAGTTCACCTGAAGTAATTCTAAAGATCTGAATGAGTAGCTCACTCTTTGTTATCGACTTGCTCAGCGTACCAACTTATATGGATCGAAATCCAAGTATAATCAACAGATTAATAGCAATAAAGATCTATTTTTTAAGAGAAATAATGTCGTCTTCCAAAGGACTGCCATCTCGAAAATTCTCAGGATTTAAATCATTCAGAAGAAACCGCTCTCTCATGTCTTTAACGTCTTGCTGAATAAGCATCAGGATCTTTTGATAGTCTTCAAATTCTTTCTGCATCACAGCCTCCCTAATTGTGAAATCTACTCATTAAATTCGCCTGCAGCCAACTAACACATGGCATAATTCAGACCAATTCTGTTGTTGGCCTGACTTTGATGTGGTTGCAAAGCGACTAACTACTTAGATGAGCAAATCAGCAGTGAAGACCAAGAAGGGATGTTGCAAAGTAAGAATTTGAGTGCCCGGAGCCGGAATCGAACCGGCACGGAGGGGCTACCTCCGCAGGATTTTAAGTCCTGTGCGTCTACCAATTTCGCCATCCGGGCTAGCATTGCTGAGGAAGCAAGAATTCAATAGGCAGGTGGAGGTGACGAGCGGATTCGAACCGCTATGAAACAGATTTGCAATCTGCTGCCTGACCATTCAGCCACGTCACCAACCGAGGAAAATTATCAGAAATTTGAGATGATAAATTTGCCCACACAAAAGGCAAGGACTAATTGTTGAGTTCAATCTGAGCCAGTAGGTCCAATTCTGCTAAAACCTTTAAAGTTCCCAAGGCCACACAGCTCAGAGGATCGTCAGCATGCATTACTTTTAAGTTGACCTCCTCGCTCAATAATTTGTCTAAACCAGCCAGCATGGAACCTCCACCAGCTAAGAAAATGCCTTTTTCAACAATGTCTGCAGCCAATTCAGGGGGAGTTTGCTCCAAAGTCTTTTTGACCAATTTTACAATTGCCACACAGTTGTCCGCTAGACATTCACGTATCTCTGATTCATGAAATAGTAAGGTTTTTGGTACTCCTGAAATCACATCTCGCCCACGAACTTCCATTGTCTGGTGGGTAGCACTTCCCTCAATTGCATTGCCCAAGAGAATCTTGACGTTTTCTGCAGTTCGTTCGCCAATCAACAAGTTGTATTTTTGCTTGGCGTACTGGCTGATGGTTTCGTCCATCACGTCACCGCCTATTCGGCTTGAATCACTGAAGACAATGCTGGCTAAACAGATAACGGCGACCTCCGTGGTTCCACCACCAATATCAACAATCAACGAACCTGTAGCATCCTGAACCGGGAGACCTGCTCCGATTGCTGCAGCCATAGGTTCTTCAATCAAAAAGACTTCTTTAGCTCCAGCTAGCAACGCCGCTTCTCTGACAGCTCTCCGTTCAACTTGGGTAATTCCGGAGGGGATGGCGATGACAATCCGTGGCTTGGTCTTCAATGCAGAAAACTGTAGCTGGGTTTCACGAATAAAATAACTCAGCATTTCCTGAGCAATGTCAAAGTCTGAAATCACTCCATCTTTTAAAGGCCTAATGGCTTCTACTCCGCGTGGAGTTCTTCCCATCATCTCCTTAGCAACCTGGCCCACCGCCAGAATTCGCATTTCCCCCCGGGAAATTCGCTTCACCGCGACGACAGAAGGCTCACGAATAACAATCCCATGCTTTTGCGTACAGACAAGCGTATTGGCAGTGCCAAGGTCAATGGCAAGATCCTGAACAAAGGACTTGGTAAGCGAAGAGAAAACAGACACGACCACTCCATGGTAAGAAAGACTTCAAGGAGGCCATCATCAGAAAAAGATCTTCACAGGGCAAGCCATTTTCCATTTCAAGCGAACTAGAATTTCGTTCAGCTTGGTGGCTTCCGGAAGCCCATAGTCAGACCTTGTGGAATGCACGGGTTTGGCAGGTGCCTTCGGTGGATTTATTGGAGGAAATCCACGAACTACCAGATCAAGATTTCCTTGAATGGTTTTGGCTGAAGGACACGTATGAGGCCCCTGCAGAAGTGCCTACCATTTTGATTCTACATGGTTTGGAAGGATGCGCCCGCTCCAATTATGTTCAGGATCTAATGCGTCAACTCGGTTCCTTGGGATGGCGGGCTGTTGTTATGCAATATCGTAATTGTGGAGAAAAACCGAACCGCCTTGCGCAAAGCTATCATGCGATGCACTGGCAGGAGTTAGACTGGACCGTTAAAGCTCTTCGAGGACGCTTCCCAGAAGCACCGATTGGAGTCGTGGGATTTTCCACTGGCGGTAGCATTCTGCTCAATTGGCTTGGTCAGAATGAGTTTAGAAACATTGCGGCCTCGTGTGCTATCTCTGTTCCCTACAAACTACCGCTATGCGCTGACCGACTCAACCAAGGTTTTTCAAAAATCTATCAGCAATATTTGATGGGACGGCTGAAACGCTCTTCAGTGCGCAAGTGGGCCTTATTGAAGGATGCATTGGGACTATCTGACCTTTCGCAGATCAATGAGCTTAAGACACTCTGGGAATATGATGATTTGCTGACAGCGCCATTGCACGGCTTCAAGAATGTCCATGATTACTATGAAAAAGCCAGTTGTCGTAAGTACCTCAAAAGCATTCGGGTACCAACTTTACTGGTTCACGCCCTGGATGATCCTTTCATGATTCCTGAAGTTGTTCCACAGGCATGTGAATTGTCAGACCTGATTCAGACGGCTTTCGTTCCAGTAGGAGGTCATTTAGGCTTTGTGTCAGGTGCCGTTCCAGGGCAAGAGTGGTCCTGGCTCTCTCAGATTGTCCCTAGCTTCTTTGAA
>JAQWOT010000152.1 GCA_029245725.1 SAR324 cluster bacterium
GTATCCCCTGGCGCGATCTGCCCGAACGCTTTGGCGACTTTCGGGTGATTCACACTCGTCACATGCGCTGGAGCAAGCGGGGTGTCTGGCAACAGGTCTTTGAAGTGCTGGCTACCGAGGCAGACAACGAGTATGCCCAGATCGACAGCACGATTGTTCGGGCCCATCAACACAGTGCTGGCGCAAAAAAAGTAATCGCACCCAAGAATGTATCGGTCGCTCCAGCGGAGGTCTGACGACCAAAATCCAGGCAACCTGTGATGCCCTCAGCAATCCAACGGGTTTTCATCTCAGTCCTGGTCAAGCCCATGACCTGCAGGGTGCGGACGTGTTGCTAGAAGCTCTTTTGGATCAGATCAAGGCCCTGTTAGCGGACAAAGCCTACGCAGCAAGAGCAAGGCTGCTGGATCGCTTGGAGCAGCACAAAGTAGAAGCAGTGATTCCAACGAAGTCTAAGCAAAAGGATCCCTGGGAGTTCGACCGAGACAAGTACCGCTGGCGACACCTGATTGAGAACTTCTTTGCCAAGCTGAAGCAATACCGGGGGATTGCCACTTGTTACGATCAGCGGGCCTGTGCCTTTCTAGGGGGTATCCACTGGATAGCGAAGGTCATTTGGCTAAATTGATGACAGGCCCTAGCATGAAAAATTATCTCAGAAGAAATCTATTTTTTGTGGTGCTGATCACATTGTTTCTGAATGGATGTGGAGGTGGCGGTGGCTCAACCAATGACAACAGCTCCACAACCTTACTAGCCTGCCAGTTTAACGGGGCCTCCATTGCCAGTGGTACAAGTGTCACTGCCTACCAGAGTTCTTCTGTACCCAATGGCAATAGTTGTGTCTCTGGGGTCCGTACCTGTTCAAACGGCAGTCTCAGTGGTTCCTACACTTTCTCTGGATGTACTGTTGCAGCAGAGACAACAGCTCCAACTGTCACGATTCTCCAACCGGATGATAATCAGTCTATCGTCGGCACTGCCGTTTACCAAATCAGCTTCAGTGAAGCCGTCAGTGGTCTCAGAGGCAACAACCTCGCTGCCGCTTGTGAGGGCAATGTCCAGTTGACTGCAGCACTCGGTGGAAACTGTTATCCCATTTTCATCTCCACCAATGACAACGTGGCTTGGACCGTCGACCCTGACGGAGAACTGAACACTGGCGATTACCGTTTCAGTGTTCTCCCTACTGGGATTATGGATCTAGCCAGTAATAATCTTGCTGTTGGAGACTCTGTAGAATTTCAGATCGAGGATGCTGCCTCCACCGTGGCCAATGAACTCTCTTCCGACCTGCAGGCTGTAGGTTTCAGTGAAGATCTCGCCGATTCTGTCAAAGTCGTAGTCCGCTCTGAAACATCTTCTGTCACCAACGATCTGCTGAATGTGATTCCTGCTGCCTTTGATGGCGCCTATAGTGCGATTATCAGTGGAGGCCTGAGTGAAACAGAAACGATAACCGCTCTGGATTTGGTGATTGAGTCTTTGCTCTCCAACATTGCCGGCCAGAACTCTTTGACCAGTTCGACAACCGCTCGCGTAGCTGCC
Organism: SAR324 cluster bacterium; assembly: GCA_029245725.1. Classification (NCBI taxonomy): domain Bacteria; class Deltaproteobacteria; species SAR324 cluster bacterium. The sequence goes on from JAQWOT010000152.1 coordinate 1,549, forward strand.
CTGCCAGCCAATTTTTCTGCATTGTTGACAAACCTGACTACAAAAGTGGCTACTAAATCTGGTGAAAATTCCACAATCCTGCAGAGTCTTTCAGGGGCTCTGGTCCGTAATCTAGTAGTAGCAGGTGCTTCGGCAACTGAAATTGAGGCTTCTTATGTCAATCTAATTACCAGTACGACAACAACTGTAGTGATGAGTAACAACACTGACAAAGTTGCTCGAGACAGTTTGCTTACAGGGTTGGGCGAAGGCATATTAGCAGGTGCGAAACAAATTACTAGTGTTGTGGTGAGTATAGAAGCGATCTTGACGGTAACAACCGCAACCATTTCAGAAACTGTTGCGAAAATTGATACCTCCTATGATCCGGGTAAGATCACTGAAGCCGTGAGCGCTACTGTAGAAAGTGGACCCACACCAACACCGACAAGCTGCGAGCTTAATGGTCAAATGATCTCCAATGGTGAGCAATTGACAGCCTACGAAGCAGCTGTAGTTTCATTTGGCGATAGCTGTGTATCGGAGGTGCGTAGTTGTGCGAATGGAGAGCTGAGCGGAAGTTATAATTTTGAGAGTTGTACAGCAGCAGCAGCGGCTAGTTGTGAGTTGAACGGCCAGACAATTGATCATGGCGACTATGTGACGGTGTTCTCAAGTGCAACGGTACCGTTTGGATCGAGCTGTGTATCGGAGATTCGCAGTTGCACGAATGGGGATTTGAGTGGGAGTTATAGTTTTGAGAGTTGTACAGCAGCAGCAGGAGCTAGTTGTGAGTTGAACGGCCAAACCATCTTAGACGGTGCCAATGTAACGGTCTTCTCTACAGCAACGGTAACGTTTGGTGATAGTTGTTTATCTGAGGTTCGTAGTTGTCGTGACGGGACATTGAGTGGCAGCTACACTCATTTAAGCTGTACTGAAGATGAAGAACCAACTCTGCAAGAGACTCCCACACTGACTACTCTGGGAACCCAAACAACAGTTCGCACTCTCAGTGGTTTGAGTAGC
>JAQWOT010000153.1 GCA_029245725.1 SAR324 cluster bacterium
CACCAGTGACTACACGATTGCCTCGACCAATCTCTCGATTGCTGCAGGAGCAAGCACTGCAACAACGACAATCACATCCGTTCAGGATACTGTAGATGAGTTTGGGGAAGTGGTTCGCATTGATATTGACAATGTAACCGGTTCCACAGCGGTAGAGAGTGGGGATCAATTTGTTTCCATCTCCATCATTGATGATGATGTCTCCACTCCTTCCATAGCTGTCACCCCCTCAACCCAGCAAAATACAATCTCATGGAGTGCCATCCCAGGTGCTGACAATTATACCCTTTATTGGAAGACTTCTGCGGGCGTAAGTGCCTCTGATTCGAGCTTTGTCATTTCCAGTGGTAGTACCACCTCGTATGTTCATTCTGGACTCAGTGCCGGCACTACTTATTATTACAAGCTCATGGCTACCGATGGGGTAGATTCCAGTGCTTTATCTGCCGAGGCCAGTGGTCAGCCCACTGCTTTCGCTGGCTGTTCCACCTCAGGAACCTTGACGGACAATGACACCGATCTGCTTGTTCACTATGCCTTTGAGAATAATCTCAACGACATTGCTGGTTCTGGAAGCACAGGCAGTCCATATAATCTGAGCAATACAGGCGGGACAATCAAATATGCTCAGAGTTGCGCCTATGGTCAGGCAGCCTACTTTGATTCCAGCACAGGATATTTGGAGAACAGTAACTTCAACAGAACAAATATCGCTTCCTTAGATTCTGGAAACTATACCATTGCTTTATGGGTAAATCGTGATGCAGATATGATTGAATATGCATCTGCTATTTCCAGTAAGGATACAACAAATAGTGTATCCACTTGGGGAGATTCGATTCAAATTGATGTTGATGAAATTGGTGGGAACAACTACATGCGCTGGAACAACGCTCCTTCAACAGGAATTGCAGATCAAGCAATGATCACTGATGGAACGTCTCTGACAGACTGGTCTTATATCACTGCAGTTCATTACGACAACAATACCGCTCAATTCTATCGAAATGGGGTATTGGTGGGAACACACACCACCTTTCCTGCCAGATGGTACAAGATGAAAGTTGGCATCAATCGGGGTGGGTATGTGGGGAATCTTGGCTCGGCTTGGAAAGGCTACATTGATGAAGTCAAGGTATACAACCGGGCCTTTGATGGGGATGATGTCAAAAATGCTTGCTTACTCTACAACAACTGCACAGGAGTTAAACCAGCAGCACCGGATAATTTAACTGCCGCAGGTGGCTCTGGGCAGAATGTCCTCACTTGGAATGCCACTAATGGCACAGATAACTATACCGTCTACTGGAGTACAGACAACTCCTCCTTCACAGCGATCTCTCCTGTAATTACGGGAACCAATCACACGCACACTGGATTATCTGGTTCAACGACCTATTACTACTACGTAAAAGCTAATAATGTGACAGGAGCCAGTGGAGAATCTAATCGTGCCAATGCCACTACTGCAGCAGCATCAGGAGTCTCTGTCGCAATGAGTGGTGGTTCTAATTCTGTTAATGAAGCTGGCTATGGTGAGGGTGTCTATGACTGGTCAGATCTGATCGGGAATTCAGGCGATGACAGAGCTTACGCAGTCACCCGAGATGCAATCGGAAATGTCTATGTTGGTGTCCAGACAACATCGAGTTTACAAGGTAGCAATGCGGGAAGTCACGATGCCGCATTAGTCAAATACAACTCTGTTGGTGTCAAGCAATGGACACGACAAACCGGTAGTAGTGCTGCAGATTATGTGAAAGCAGTAGCTACTGATTCAGAAGGAAATGCCTACATCATTGGGGATGTGAGCAATGCATCTTACGATGGTCAAAGCGCCTCGGGAGACCGTGATGTATTCATTACGAAGTATTCGAGTAATGGTACCAAACAGTGGTCAAAGCAATTTGGGACAGCACAAAACGATCAAGTAGCCGATGCCGTTATTGACAACAACACCCTCTACATCATTGGCAGTACCAAGGGGACAATGAGCGGAGCCAGTAAAACATCAGCTTCTGCTACCTACCAAGACTCCTTCATTACTCGTCTGGATTCTAGTGGAAACATTTT
>JAQWOT010000154.1 GCA_029245725.1 SAR324 cluster bacterium
CACCAGTGACTACACGATTGCCTCGACCAATCTCTCGATTGCTGCAGGAGCAAGCACTGCAACAACGACAATCACATCCGTTCAGGATACTGTAGATGAGTTTGGGGAAGTGGTTCGCATTGATATTGACAATGTAACCGGATCTACAGCGGTAGAGAGTGGGGGGGATCAATTTGTTTCCATCTCCATCATTGATGATGACGTCTCCACACCTTCGATCTCAGTTACCCCTTCAAATGAGAAGAACACAATCTCATGGAGTGTCATCCCAGGTGCTAACAGGTATGTACTCTATTGGAGTACTTCAGCTGGAGTGAGCGCATCTGACTCGCCTTTTTACATTTCAGGTGGTTCTACCACTTCCTACATTCATGGTGGTTTGACAGGGGGTACCACCTACTACTATCGCCTGAAGGCTTTCGAGGGTTCTAACTCAAGTTCCTTGTCTACAGAAGTCAGCGGTCAGCCCACTGTAGGTTGCTCAACCACGGAGCAGACAGACAATGATACGGATCTCTTGGTACACTATGACTTCAACAATAATCTCAACGATGTCAAGAATGCTAATGGAGATGGTAGGTACAACCTGATCAATACAGGTGGTACGATCAAGTATGCTCGTGGTTGTGGCCACGGAAATGCTGCTTACTATGACTCTACTACAGGCTATGCCTACAACGACAACTTCACCCACAACAACATTCCTACACTGACAGGTAATTTCACAATCTCATTGTGGGTCAATGGGGATGAAGACAATAAAAAGTTCTCTGCAGCTTACTCCAGTGGATCACAGAGCAGCAGCAACCATCAAATTGACGTAGATGATTCAGATCATTTACGAATGTTATTTTACAATACCGGTGGTGCTGATCCTGGTTTCAATCAAAACAACATTACAGACTCCAGTGCGATTGCAAATGGCCGGTGGTATTATCTTACTGCTGTCCACACAGACGCCAATCAATGGACTCTATACAGAGATGCCGTTGTTGTTGGCACACAAACAGCCAAAGCGACTTGGGATAGATTAAAGATCGGGATCAATCGCAATACAGATATTCGATGGAAAGGATACATCGATGAGTTCAAGATCTACGGCAGAGCACTGACAACAGAGGAGGTGGTCGATAAGTGTTTGGCCTACGCTGAGTGCGACAACGTTAGCCCAAACATCCCAACAAATTTGACAGCAACCGGTGGCAATCTTCAGGTGGCATTATCCTGGGACAATATGACCGGTGCCAATAACTACACGGTCTATTGGAGTACTGATAATTCCAGTTTCAATACGATTAGTCCTGCTGTCCCTGGTACTACCTACACCCACACCGGCAGGAATCCAGCAACAATTTACCATTACAAGGTTGCAGCCAATAATTCTGCCGGTACCAGCGACAACTCAACGGTGGTATCGGCAACGACATTATCTGCCCCAGTTGTAACACTCTCGGGAACAGCCTCAGTGAACGAAGGGAATTCTGGGACAACGAATGCTGCTGTTACCGCCTCCTTGAGTAGAACTGCATCAGTAGATACAACCGTTACACTGACAGCTTCAGGAACTGCTACTGCCAGCGCAGACTACACTCTCAGCAGTTCAACGATCACGATTTCAGCGGGCAATACCACAGGTACAACAACGGTTGGGGTTTTTGGTGACAATACGACGGAGGACAATGAGACAGTCATTTTGAACATCACCGGAGTTTCTGGAGGTGATAGTGCTTCTGAATCGGGAGTTCAGAATGCTACCGTGACGATCATTGATGATGACATCAGTTTACTGGGTGACTTTAATATCGATAATATTACTCAAGACTTCAATCGACTCTCTCTTGGTTGGGGCGCCCCAAGCAACTTTGATAACTCCAGTGATACCTACACCTTTTACTGGACCACAGTTGCGCCAAGTTCCCGTGTACCTGCCAATCGACTCGTGGACGCATCCGACAATGCGACACCCATCATCCTCGGAACGAAGAGTATGTATGTTCACGGTACTCTAGATTCTACCAAGACCTATTATTATCGACTTGGAGCCCGAGACACGAGTAATGGGAACATTCTTAAACTTTCCACCAACGAAGTCAGCGGCAGTCCACTTCCTGTAGAATGTACTTCCACAGCAAGTTCCTCAACGATCAATGACACTGATCCAGATTTGCTGATTTATTATCCCTTGAACAGTGATTTACTTGATAAGAGCGCCCAGGGTTCTCGGTCCAGTTCTGATGGTTGGCCCTTCAACATTAGTTCTAATGCAGGAGGTAGCATTTCTTTCGGGGAGGGATGTGCCTATGGAAATTCTGCATATTTTGATGGATCCGGGCAATTGGATGGATCGAGACACAATGGGAGTTTTGGCTACAACGACAACTTTTCCAACAGTGACATCCCTGACAACTGGACAATTTCAGTGTGGCTGAACCCAGATGGAGACCTTGAAAAATTCTCTTCAGTGATTTCCACCGGTGATGACAATAATGGACCGAATCTGCAAATTGATGTCGATGATCAGTACGAACCCGTCGGCCGAATACGCGCTTTCAATTCGATTTCCGGAGACAACAAGGTTCATGGCCCGAGGCTTTACATCGGTAACTGGTACCATGCGGTTTTAGTCCATGAAGCTGATGATGATATTTTCTTCTATGTTAACGGCAGACTCAGAGACAGCTCTACTGGCTGGTTGAAAGTCTGTAACAGTTCAAGTTCGCCAACCTGTTCGCCAACGAGAAATCAGTGGGATCGAATCAAGATTGGTCTAAACCGTCATGGTGACAACAATTGGAAAGGCTTTATTGATGAGGTGAAAATCTTCGGCAGGTCTTTAAGTGCTACTGAAATTGAGGCTCTTTACCAAAAAACCTTACCTCCCATTGTGGAAGATTTATCATTAGACAACTCTACTTCGGGGCAAATCCAACTTCAGTGGAGTGCTGTTCCCGGCAGTACAAGCTATACAATTTATAAAGTTGAGCAGTCTTTGGGAGGCCTCACCGATGTCATCACCTTTGATCAGAATAATTTGAACAGTAGTAGTGCCAGTTTACAGACGATCACGAATGTGGCGTCCGGTTGTGTCAGTGGGACCTGCAGTTATACAGATGCAAGTTTGATCACCAACAAATGGTACTATTACAGGATCGCCGCTGTTAATGGTAGGGGGACCGGTAATGTTGCTCCTGCTGCTGAAGTTTCCGCACGCGCAAATTAGACATAGAAAATTTTTAACAATTTCAATGCTAAACCGCCTTGTTTTTTCCTCACTATTTTAGCAATGACTTAAACTCCCGCCTAAATTTCCTAATTTGAAGAGGAAAATAATTCTCTTCAATCTCCATCTTCACCAACTAAACACAAAAATCTCCCACACTCTTCAATTCTTATACTGATTGAATGAGCATTTGCTGATTCCCACAACCCGTTGACATTGTGAAAAAAACGGTATGATCTGTCTCTGAGCCCGGAGTTCGCCGGGATCGTCCATAACTTCTAATAAGGAAATAATATGGAAATTAAACCGAAACCGACCCCACAATGGGAGCGGGCGTCACATTACATTGCTAGCGGCAAGTGTCCATTGGATCTGCGTTGGCTCCTTTTCAATCGTAAACCAGATATGCTTCGCCATGGATGCGCAATCCAAGTTGGTAGGAGCGTGTTGGTTGACCACCAGCGGTTGATGCTGTTTTTGGAGGAATTGTCCCAACGCAACGAAGGATTGGTGCCACAGCGCTGATGCTGTTGAACTAAATCTTTGTGGCTAAAGGACATTCGTCCAAAAACAACAAAACCCCGGTCGTGAGAGGTAGGAACTCTGACGCCGGGGCTCAAGTTATAATATTTAAATATTGGATTAATATGTTAAATCAACATGAGAGAAAAGTCACGTCCAAATCAGGGTCTGACGACAATCTGGAAGACAGTGCTGATCCAACGGCTGAGTGGAGAAAACGCCGGGATCAGGCGATTCGGCAATACCATCAACTTGGGCTCTACCCGATACCTTTATCTGGCAAGAAGCCCTATCAAAAGCAATGGCAGAAGCTGGAAAAATACCAGGGCTTGGATACGGAAGCAGTGCTGAGGTTGTTTTCAGCAGAGGACAACGTGGGCTTGCTTTGTGGCATCCCGATGGAAGAGGGAAGGTTCCTGCGAGGAATCGACTACGACGATGATGTGCTATGGGAAACACACCTGCAAAAGTCTAATGATGACGAGGGCTATGAGTGGCTGAAGGGCGGCCCCGTTGTCGAAACCGGCAGTGGTAAACGCCATCATTACGTCCTTTCTGATACACCTGCTAAATTTGTTTTTGCAGGTGCTGGTGGTATTGCTGATCACGGCGGAGAAATCCAGGGGGAAGGCAGCCAACTGGTGGTTCCTCCCTCGATTCATCCAGTCACAAGGAAGGAATACCGCTGGCTCGATGAAAGTTGGCAGGACATCCACTTTGTTGATCACCTAACCCTGGCAGCAAGTTATCCGGCCAAGGCCGGTAAGCAAAAGTTCAACGGGCATTCCAAGAAAAAGGAGAAGCAAGGATTTTCCAGCAGTGATGCCGGAGATTTTGGCAATGACTCCACTTTCTACGATTACTCCACCATCGACTTCATTGCACTGTTCCAAAGTCGTGGCTGGGTGATTGAGGACAAGGGAGAGACTGTCATTGTTCTCTGTCCGAATAGAGAACAGCACACCGAGAACAGCGATGGGACAAGTTCCACCGTCATCTTGCGCACACCTGCAGGTGGGCAAAGATTCAAATGTCTTCACGGACATTGCGATCACTTATCGGATCGGGACAATCTTGTAGATTTATTGGGTGGTCCTTCGATTCTCGAAGGCTTTGCTAAGAAGCGGAACAGTTCAGCAGGCTCTCAGGAATCTGCGTCCACAGAAACGAAGGCACCACCAACAACTCCCTGGCTCCGGCTTGATCCACGCAGCAGACTCTATCACGTTCGTCAGATAGAGGCTGCCAATGCGTTTCGCAGAACGGATATCCAACTCGATGATCCGGAACTCGAGCAGAAACTGCTGGGTTTTCTGGAATCGCCATCTGGAGGAGAAGACATCAGTAGCACCCTGAATGCGCGCACCCTCGCTGATGTCCTCAAGCTGCTACGTACACAAGGTTCTTCAGGGGAGAAGGTCCGCTTACGACAGGCTAGCGATATCCCCATGGAATCGATTCAATGGCTTTGGAAAGACTGGCTGGGACAAGGCAAGTTTCATTTATTGGCAGGGCAGCCCGGTACTGGTAAGACCACCATCGCGATGCAGATGGCAGCCATTGTCTCTACAGGAGGCAACTGGCCTGACGGAAGTCAAGCGAAGGGAAGTAATGTCCTAATCTGGTCTGGAGAAGACGATCCAAAGGATACGTTGATCCCACGCCTTGCTTTAGCCGGTGCGGACCTGCAACGAATCAACTTCGTTGACACAGTATTTGATGAACAAGGTACACGCAGTTTTGATCCTGCCAAAGACCTACGGATACTGAC
>JAQWOT010000155.1 GCA_029245725.1 SAR324 cluster bacterium
TAGGTTGATAGTTCTTCAACGTTTTCGAGCGATAGTCAGTCCATCTCCAATTGGAACCATACATAGATCAACACGTTGATCACTGGACAAAGCTGCATTGAATATTCGTAGGGCTTCTGTGTCCTTATCATGATTCGAAGCGTCAGCTACTTGGCCGCTCCACAAGACGTTGTCAACCAATATTGATCCACCCAGCCGGAATAGCTTTGGACAGTATTCATAATATTCCGCATACGATGTCTAATCTGCACCAATTAAGGCCAGATCACAGGCTAGTTGTGACCAGCTTGCAGAAGTTTCTTCAAGCTCTCCTTGACATTTACTAGGACCAGTTTCACTGGTCAGCAACAGCATTCTGAGAGAACACATGAGCAGTTTGAGCACGCTCATCACCGATATCAAAAGGGATCCACAAGCCATCTTCAGACACCGCTAAGGCTGTAGCGATAGAACTGTAGCCAATGGAATTAAAATCTCCAAAGTTTTCTGGAAATTTAGCAGTTTGAGATAAGCTGTTCCAAGATTTGGAGAGTTCTACATTCTTAAGTTGGGTAGTTTTTGAGCAGAATTAGAATTTGGAAAGAGGCTCTAATAATCAAAATAAAACTCTTAGAGTAGTCAAAACTTGTTACTGTATTACACTAGGCAGAAAGCAAATATGTAATATCATTACATCTCCTCATATCTATTAGCAATATGATCAAACAATTGGCCACATTTTAAAAAATTATAAAAATTTCAATTAAATTTTTAAGGATGTACAAAAATAAAAGTCATTAGAAAACAATTTATTCAGAATAGCAAACAAGAAAACATGCTAAAGAAATGCTAAAGATAAGAATTATGGAAAATCTTTACCCTTAGAAAGACGATATAAATTATACCAGTCCTCATCATCCAATTTGACTTTTTTTCCATCAACACAGGCTTTCATAGTACGGAAATCTAGAGAACCAATTATAGGACTAACTTTACATGGAATTCTTAGTAGCCAAGCAATTAAGATAGATTCTGGAGTACATTCATATTTAAGAGATAAGTTAGATAATTTTTCTTTCAAAATAGGGATTTTTGGATTTTGGTCAGGAACCATGGAAACAGTATTATTTGAAGTCAAGACACCTCGGGCAATAGGAGACCAAACTTGAATGATAATATCATTAGCTTGGCAATATTCTAATGTGCCAGTACCAACAGGATACTCGGTTGATTCGTTGAGACCTTCGATTCCAGTATCGAGAAGTACTGTGTGGATTAGATTAAGTTGGACCTGATTTGTATAAATAGGGAAAGGAATATTTTTTCTTAGAAGTTCGATCTGAGATGGAGAAAAATTACTTACCCCAAAATTCAATATTTTCCCTGAGTCGACAAGTGTTACAACCACTTCAGAGATTTCTTGGGCAGACATCAAAGGGTTAGGTCTATGGATAAGCAAGGAATCTAATCTATCAGTACACATTCTTTTCAGGCTGGCTTCTACTTGCGAAAGTATATGTCTTTTACTGGTATCATAATAAATTTTATTATCAATTTCAGAAAATTTAATTCCACATTTTGTCTGTAAAAATATTTTTTCTCTAAGAGATTGATCTTTTCTGAAAACCCTACCGATTACAGTTTCTGACTCTCCATTACTGTAAATATTAGCTGTGTCAATGTGATTGATACCAAGTTCCAAAGCTGACTGAATTGCTGATTCAGCAACAGAGAACATAGATTTCTTCTCATCCCTGAGAGAACTTGAATAAAATCCAGCAGTTCCCAAAAAAAACATAACAAATTTTCAATTTATACTTGTATAAATACTTTTCATCTCCCACACATCAAGATTGAGAATTTCTGCTTTACCACCATAGCTTTTTACTGATAGACCTTTGCTATCTTCTAAACTGGGGTACACACGAACAGCCAAGCATTGTTGGTTTCCAATAAACACTTCAACCACACTACGATCAATAAATATTTTAACATCTAGAATTCCACTCGGATCGAGATTGAAGGGGCCGCACTCTGGCGGCCGTATCATAACATCAGAAAGAATGGAAGAGTTGCTAGAGTCAATTGAAACTATACTTTGATTACCCTTTGATTTAGTAACGTTAGCATTACTCTCAGTTAATAGGTGAGAAGTTCTAAACCTATCGTTAAAGCCTCTATATGGATAAAAGCATATACTTGTGTACTCAGATTTGTCTGAAGAAGACAGCAAATTTATGACAAAAAGTGAACAATCTTTTATGTGTATTTTAAAGTCGAGTTCACAAGAATTTGAGTAAATTTCTCGGATTCTTAATTCTTCATTGTGTTGAATCAATTGGTGACTAATATGAATGTGCTTGTCTCGAAGAGATTGTATGTCACCAGCAGGAGTAATTTCTAAACTACCACTGGAGTTAAGTGATAATTTCCTTGGAAGCGTCATTATTTGATCCCAACCATCACAATTTTTTCCTTTATTCATGTTGAATATGACAATTACACTACCATCATCGAAAGGTGCAGCTGTAGGAGCGTGTACACCCGAAGGATGAGCTGCACCAAAATTAAATAAGCCGTGTTTTTTAGCACTGAATTTCTGTTTATCTATATCGTATGAACCTAAGATATATTGCCCACCTGACATATGGCTAAAAAATAACAAGATATGCTGATCGCCAATAGGCCAGAAGTACGGGCATGCACCGTCATCACCAATTCTTGTAAAGATATCATCTTCAATAAAAGAATGAACGAACTCCCAGTTGATTAAATTTTTTGACTTAAAAAGAAAATCAGCAGCCAAATATTGTCCTGAAGGGCCATTAGCTTCAACACCTCCAGATAAGGAGTAATAATGATCCCGGCATTTCCATATGCAGGGATCGTAGACTGAGAATTTATCGAGATGATAAGCTCTGCTCCTGTCAGATGTGTTCAGGGGTATAACGGCGTCATTGGTGAGCTTTTTCCAATTGAGTAGCAGTGGGTCATCAGATATTGCCACAATATTACCCACTTCAGTACCATGGTACATTGCAATAACACGATTCTCCTCAACTAAGGTTGCACCAGAAAAACAACAATTTTCTGGGACAGGATAAATTGCATACGGTAGATCTCTCCAATGAATCAAATCATGGCTTATTGCATGACCCCAATGTTGCCTGGTATCTTCAGGAGGATACGCTTGATAAAAAAGATGCCAATTGCCCTGCCAAAAACACAGCCCATTGGGATCGTTTAGATTACCTTCAGGATTGATATAATGATATTTTGGACGAAATTTATCATCCTTCATCCGTATCCGAGATTCACTCATTCTTTGTAGGAGTGGGTTACTCTCAAGTTCTCTTTGTTGTTCAGTAAATGAGGAAGAGAATTTAAAAAAAGGGACTCTTGAGGGGAGCACAGATTTCATAAAATAATCTCTTTAAATATTGAAATTTAAGTAAGAATATCAGGTTGCCATATTAAATTTTCTTTGGCTGCAAGGAAGCCTTGATTACATTTTCTAAGCTTCCAAAATTCTATAGCATTAATATTTAATTTGTTACCATAAGCATAAACTAGAAATTCATTACCTCTAACATAATCAAAATAGACCACGCTCCCAAACAAATACTCATCAAAAAAAACTTCAATTAAATATTTATCGGCAAAAATCCTTAAATCAAATATAGATTTATTAACAACAAGATCATAGTTGAATGGAATAATCTTTTTTCCTAAGTGAATACATCCAGATTCTCTAGAGAAGAGAATCTGTAAACCTGAGGATCTATCTGAGCCAAAAAGAAAAATTCCAAAACGTTTCCTGTAAAACTGATCAGAATTTATTCTCAATGAGATTTCGAAGGAATCACAATCAATTTCAGTTACTTTGTAAATATCATATCCGCTATGATTTGCAGGCTCAGGGATAATAGTAATATTGCTGAATAACTGGTTCGCAAATCTTAATGATTGAAGTTCTTTCAGAGGATTAAAAGCGAGTTGAGTACTGTTCAAAAGGGATAGTTCACGGGGCAAGGATTGAATTGATAGAGAACGAATTGATTTGTCTCTGAGCCATGCCCACATAACACGTCTATTATCGGGGGTCACCAGAGATTCAGGTGCGAAGAAATCACGGTTCGTTGTACTAACTAAATCAGCATCAGGTGCGGGCCAGTTAAGTCTATAATGATGTGTAGGAACAAACTGTTCAGAAGAAAAATCCCAATCACCTATGTAATATCTACATCCAAAAGAATGACTTATACATAGTAGAATCCATTTTCCTCCAAGTTTAAAAAAGTTGGGACACGAAATGTCCTCACCATAAACAACATCAGCAGTTTCATTAGCCAAGAAATTTCCAACGTATTGCCAATCATATAAGTCTGAAGATCTGAATAATTTCTGTTCTCTACCGCTAGATATTGAATAGTAGTGGTCACCGATTATAAAACAATCAGGATCCCAGCGATCATGATGACCATCAGGCAAAGTAGCTACTTGGACAGCTAAAGGTGGGTTCCAAGAATTTAACTCGTTATCATTTGCTGTAACTATAAAATTATTACCAGTGGCTTCACCATGATATATGATTGCTGGAATACCAGATTTGGTAAAAAAGCCCGTGCCACTAAACATCCCATGGCCAGTAAAAGATGGCTGTAAAGTAGTTTTTTCCCAATGCCAGTTTATTAAGTTGTCACTTGTAATGTGAATAAATGAGTAAGATTTCTTGGAATTATCTCTTAATCGATAGTCATGCTGTAAAATATAGTGAAGATGATATTTATTCTTGTAAAAAAGAGCTCCGTTAGGATCTGCAGGTTCACTAGCACCACCTGGATGCATAATATGATAATTAAGAACAAGGTCATCAGATAAAGAAATCATTATATTTAATTCTGGTAAGTTTACTTGGAGCCAAACTGGTCAGAAAAATGACAAGCAGAATAATGCTGATTTCCATGACTTTTAAGGACAGGCATTTCAGTTGTACATTTTGGTTGGGCATACCTACATCTGGGATGAAAGAAACATCCTTTGGGAGGAGAAACGGGATTAGGTATCTCACCAGAGAGAATAATTTTCTTGGACTGGTGTGAAGGGTCAGGAATTGGTACAGCTGAAAGAAGTGCTTCTGTATAGGGATGATGTGGCTTGTCAAACAGAGAATCTGTTCTTGCTATTTCAATAATTTTGCCAACATACATTACTGCAACACGGTCAGTAATATGTTTAATAACGCTTAAGTCGTGTGATATGAAAATATAAGTCAACCCAAACTTATTTTTGAGTAACTCCAGAAGATTTAAGATCTGAGCTTGAACAGACACATCAAGAGCTGAAACAGGCTCATCACATATTATAAGTTCAGGTTTCGTAATCAAAGATCTTGCAATACCAATTCGTTGCCGTTGACCACCGCTAAAAGCATGTGCATACCTGTGAGCATGTTTTTTTTCAAGGCCCACCTCTTCGAGCATACTAAATACCAATTCGTTAGCACGTTCACCAGTTGCAAGATCATTGTAAATCAATGGTTCTTTAACAAGTTCTAGCACATTCATTGTAGGATTAAGCGAAGAATAAGGATCTTGGAAAATCATATGAAAATGTTTGCGTACATTTCTTATCGTGCGATCATCAACAGAAGAAAGATCCATCGTTCTATCGACCGTTCTAAAAAGAATGGAACCATTAGTAGGTTTGATACCTCGAATCAAACATCTTCCAAGAGTTGTTTTGCCCGATCCAGACTCACCAACAATGCCAAGTGATTCACCTTTTTGTAAATCAAATGAAACATCATTTACTGCTTTCAGATAACCCTTATTTGTACCAAAAACACCTTTAGAAATAGCAAAAGACTTCATGAGATTTCGAACTTCAAGTAAATTATATTCTGCTCCACTCATCATCCTTCTCTTCTAAACTACTGTGTAGGAAACAGCTTACTTTGTGATGGTCCATTCCCTGAAGACTTGGTACTGAATTAGAGCACTTCAGAGTTGCAAATTTACATCTGTTATAAAAGCTACATTGCCATGGTAAATTAATTGGAATAGGTACATTTCCTTCAATAGGATCTAATTTTTGATTAACTTTATCAATTCTTGGAATAGATTTAATCAATGCTTGTGTATAAGGATGTTGTGGATTGGAAAAAATTTCCTTAGTAGTAGCAATCTCAACTATTCTTCCAAGATACATCACACACACGATATCACTGGTTTCAGCGATGACACCCAAATCGTGTGTAATGTAAATAATAGAAGTATCATATTTATTTTTTAAAGAATTTATTAAATCAAGAATCTGAGCTTGAACAGTTACATCTAATGCAGTCGTCGGTTCATCAGCAATAAGAACTTTTGGTTTGCAGGAAAGAGCCATTGCAATCATAATTCTTTGACGCATTCCACCAGAAAGTTGGTAAGGATATTCATGATATCTTTGCTCAGGGTTGGGAATGCCAACTGCATTAATCATCTCAATTGTGGCATGTTTAGCTTCCCCTGCTGAAATCTTTTGATGCAATAGAAAGGATTCTAGTATTTGTGAGCCTACAGTGTGAACTGGTGATAAGCTCGTCATTGGTTCCTGAAAAATAATAGAGATTTCCCTACCTCTAATTTTTCTAAGTTGTCTATCTGAGGATCTCAGTTTGGCAATATCTATTTCATTTCCACTATCTTGTATTAATTTAATAGCACCAGAAATAATATAGCCAGGTTTCCTTATAATATTTATAAGTGAACGAACTAGAACTGATTTTCCACAACCTGATTCACCAATAATCCCAATAACTTCTCTTTTTCTGAGGTCAAAGCTGACACCATTTACAGCTTTTAGTAAGCCCTCATCTAAAAAAAAGAAAGTTTTCAAATTTTGGATAGATAATCTTATAGATTCTTCACTGTGAGTAGGGATCAGCGGCATCTCTTATTCCATCTCCAATAAAATTGAAAAGGAGAACCGATACTATTACAAACAGGCACGGGATAAGGTACCACGGATAATTTGCAATCATGGTAATTTGCTGAGCATCTTGAAGAAGTGCTCCCCAACTTGTTTCTGGAGGAAGTATACCAAGTCCTAAGAAACTCAATGTTGTTTCACCAAGAATCATTTGTGGAACAGATAGAGTTGCATGTACAATCAGATAACTGAAAAAACCAGGAATCAAATGCCTTTTTATTATAGTAAAGTTACTGGCATTAGAGATTTTTGCAGCCATCACATAGTCTTCTTCTCTAAGAGAAATTAGACGCCCTCTTACTACTCTTGCCAATCCAGTCCATCCGACAAAAGAAAGTATGATTGTAATAGCAAAAAAAGTTTGGATTCCAGACCAATGATCGGGTACTGCAGCTGAGAGCGCAATCCAAAGAGGAATTTGGGGGATACTGATGAAAAGCTCAATTAATCTCTGAATTATATTGTCAATTGATCCACCAAAATAACCAGATATTCCACCAAGTAATACACCGATTACAAAGCTTAGGAAGACTCCGATAAGCCCGACACAAAGTGATATTCTTGATGCATAAATTGTTTGTGAGAATAAATCTAAACCCAATTTATTTGTGCCGAATAGATGGATATATCCTTTTTCCGTACAAAACAACTTTTTAGATATTTTGATTATCCCAACCAAATCAAATGGTTCAACAGTACAAAATAATTTAATTTCTAATGTCTTTTCTTTATTCTCTTTGTAAATCCATTTGAAAGTTTTCTTGTCTAAAGTTTTTGTATACTCATAAATAAATGGTCTTGTAAGGGCTTTGGATGCATCGAAAATGTGTATTGCATTTGGTGGGATAAACTGACGATCTGCAACTCTAAAACTTTTCGCATAAGGGGCAACAAATTCTGCGAAAAGGGCTATCAAATAAAATAATGCTAAAATGTAGAGACTTACTTGTGCAAGTTTATGTTTTTTAAATTTAATTTTAATTAGTTTAAATTGGGATGCACTGTAAAGAATTTCCTGATAATCTTTATATTTATTTTGCTGTGATTTATATTTATCAAGAAGTTTTTTTTGATGTTTTTCCATTTTTTTTAATAAGTTTTATTCATATCTTATTCTTGGATCTAACATCGCTAGCAAAATATCTGAAATTAATGTTCCTATGATCGTTAGAATACTTAAGATAAAGAGTATACCACCTGCTAAATACATATCTTCACCCATCAATGCTTTCAATAGCACTGGGCCAGTAGTTGGCATGTTTAATACTTTCGATATAACAACTTCACCACCAACAGCTGCTGGGAGTAACCAACCTATCGTACTGATAAGGGGGTTTATAGCAATCCTGAATGGGTATTTGAATAAAATATTTATTTCTGACATTCCTTTACTTCTTGCTGTTGTAACGTATTGTTTCTCTAATTCGTCCAGCATTGAACTTCTTAAGATTCTGATAATGACCGCTGCACCTGAACTTCCAAGGACAATCAACGGAATACTTATATTTTTCATCAAATCAATCAATTTATT
>JAQWOT010000156.1 GCA_029245725.1 SAR324 cluster bacterium
GTGGAACGCGCCCAAGGGAGGAGTTGATCCATGTCGAAGCATAGCATCACGATTGAAATTAATGGCGAATCATTCACCCGAGAGGTAGATTCCCGAAAATTGTTGATCCATTTTCTCCGCGATGACCTAGCTCTGACCGGCACACACATTGGTTGTGATACGTCTAGCTGTGGTGCCTGTACGATTCTTTTGAACGGGAAGTCGATCAAGGCCTGTACTTTCTTCGCGGTTCAGGCGAACAATCAAAAGATTGAGACGATTGAGGGAGTCGAGCAAGGAGGGCAGCTTCATCCACTTCAGGAAGGTTTTCATCAGGAGCATGGACTACAGTGTGGTTTCTGTACTCCGGGGATGATAATGCGAGGAAAAGAATTGTTAGAAAAAAATCCTAACCCAACAGAAGAGGAAATTCGCTGGGGAATTTCAGGGAATTTGTGTCGTTGCACAGGCTACTCGAACATCATCAAGTCGATCCAGTATGCCGCCAATAAACTGAACGAGAAGCAGGAGGAGGCCGCATGATAATGTGCAAGACATCCAAAGAAATTGGGGGCATGGGGCATAGCCTCAAACGTAAGGAAGACGCACGCTTTATCCGAGGGCTGGGCAAATATACAGATGATGTTCAGTTGCCAGGCATGCTCTACATGGACATTGCCCGTAGTCCCTTTGCCTATGCCAAGATCAAGAGCATCGACAAAAGTGTGGCAATGGAGATTCCTGGAGTACTAGCTGTCATCACTGGGGAAGACCTCAAACAGTACAACTTGCACTGGATGCCAACATTGATGTCAGACACCCAGATGGTCCTGCCCACTGATACAGTTATGTATCAGGCTCAGGAGGTTGCTGCGGTGATTGCTACAGACCGCTACATTGCTGCTGATGCGGTTCAAGCTTTGGAAAACTCGATTGAGTATGATTCGATGAGGCCAATCATCGATCCGCACAAGGCACTAGATGCAGATGCACCGCTATTACGCCCAGATAAAGATGGGAAGACAGATAATCACATTTGGCATTGGCAGACGGGTGATGAGGAGGCGACTGAAAAGGCTTTTAGTGAGGCAGAGGTAGTGGTCAAAGAACAAGTTTACATTCCTCGAATTCACGTTGCTTCTATCGAAACCTGCGGTTGTGTAGCCAGTTACGAAAAAGCTGAAGGTAAGCTGACAGTCTGGATGACAACACAGGCTCCCCATGCGATTCGCACCGTGATTGCTCTTGTTGCAGGTCACGTTGGCCTCTCAGAAGAGCGTATTCGTGTAATTTCTCCAGATATTGGAGGTGGTTTTGGAGGCAAGGTGCCGGTTTATCCAGGCTACGTCATCGCAATTGCCGCAAGCTTTCTGATTGGTAAGCCAGTCAAGTGGATTGAAGACCGCTCCGAGAACCTTCAGGCGGATTCTTTTGCCCGTGATTACCACATGACCGTTGAACTGGCCTCCACCAAGGAGGGTAAGATGACCGGCCTGCGAATCAAGACCTTGGCCGACCATGGTTACACGGATGCGGCAGCGAATCCTTCCAAGTTTCCTTCAGGACTCTTCTCGATTGTGACGGGTTCTTACGATATACCAACAGCCTTCACCGAGATGGACGCAGTCTACACAAACAAGCCACCGGGAGGTGTCGCTTATCGTTGTTCTTTTCGAGTGACAGAGGCTGTGCACGCGATTGAGCGAATTACGGATGTGCTCGCTCAGAAGTTAGGACGAGATCCCGCAGATCTTCGGTTTCAAAACTTCATTCAGAAAGATCAGTTTCCCTACCGCTCTGCCTTAGGTTGGGAATATGACTCTGGTGACTATGCCCCAGCTTTGCGCAAGGCAATGGACATGGTGGGCTACGAGGAGTTGCGTAAGGAGCAGGTAGAGAAACGTGCCCGAGGTGAGTTGATGGGTATCGGTATCTCCAGCTTCACCGAAATTGTTGGGGCAGGCCCTTCCAAGGATTTCGATATCCTCGGAATCAAGATGTTTGACAGCGCTGAGGTCAGAATCCATCCAACGGGGAAGGCAATCGCTCGTTTCGGTACTAAATCCCAAGGTCAGGGTCATGAAACAACGTATGCGCAGATCCTCGCTGAGGAGTTGGGCATTCCAGCCATGCATATCCAGATTGAGGAAGGAGATACGGACACCGCTCCTTATGGACTGGGAACCTACGCGTCACGGAGTACACCTACCGCAGGGGCTGCTGCTGCAAAGGCGGCTCACAAGATCCGTGACAAGGCTCGTAAAATCGCTGCGTATCTCCTAGAAGTCAGTGAAGAAGATCTAGAATGGGAGCCTGGGAAGTTTTTTGTTAAAGGAGCTCCAGAGCGTTCCAAGACGATCCAGGACATTGCGTTTGCGGCTTATACTAATCACCCACAAGGAATGGAAGCTGGGCTGGAAGCAACGCACTACTATGATCCTCCCAATCTGACCTTCCCCTTCGGATCCTACATCTGCGTGATGGACATTGATCCAAAAACAGCAGAGATGAAGATTCGCCGGTTCGTGGCGATTGATGACTGTGGAAATATCATCAATCCAATGATTGTAACAGGTCAGATACATGGTGGTCTGGCAATGGGAATTGCCCCGGCGATGTACGAGGAGTTGATCTATGATGATGATGGTAACATTCTCAACGGTACCTTCATGGACTACCTATTGCCAACATCAGTAGAAACGCCAAATTGGGAAACAGGGCATACGATCACACCTTCTCCCCATCACCCACTGGGTGCCAAGGGAGTTGCAGAGTCCCCAACTGTCGGAGCACCACCTGCAGTGGCCAATGCCGTGGTGGATGCGCTCTCTCACTTGGGTGTGACTCATGTTGATATCCCTGTCACTCCCTTCAAGGTCTGGCAGATCCTGAAGGAAAAGGGCGTCATTTCCTAATTTGTTGACTAGAGGAGCCTCTGGGGCTCCTCACTCTCCTTTCTCTCCAAATCCAATTTTTCCATGACTAACTTGCTTCTGCCTGTAGATCCTCAGGCAGTGGTCACAGAGCTTCAGGCTATCGGGTACGTAGCCGACGAAGCGCTGGCGACCTCAGCCTTTCTTCTATTACATCTGGGCCGACCATTGCTGTTAGAAGGCCCCTCTGGAGTTGGTAAGACAGAACTGGCCCAGGCACTAGCTACTTTGTGCCAGACGGAATTGATCCGTTTGCAGTGCTATGAAGGACTCGACGTGCACAGCGCTGTTTACGAGTGGAATTACCAGAAACAGCTATTGGCTATCCGACTGGAAGAAGCGAGTGGTGCCAATCATCTGGACAGCAAACAAGCACAAATTTTCAGTGAAGAATTCCTGTTGGAGCGACCACTGTTATCAGCTCTGCGTCACTCAGCGAAATCTCCCGTGTTGCTGATCGATGAGGTAGACCGGGCCGATGAGGAATTTGAAGCCTTTCTGCTAGAGTTGCTCTCTGTCTTTCAAATCACGATTCCAGAGTTGGGGACTGTGCAGGCGACTCACCGTCCTCATGTGGTGCTGACTTCGAATAGGACGCGTGAGTTGAGTGATGCACTCAAGAGGCGTTGTCTGTACCACTGGATTGGTTATCCAGATGCAGAGCAGGAGCAAGAGATTGTGCGTCAGCGATTACCTCAGGTAGAAGAAGAGTTGGCGCGTCAAACAGTGCAATGTGTTCAGTCTTTGCGGGAACTCCCACTGAGCAAATCACCAGGCGTCGCTGAGACCCTGGATTGGGCTCAGGCACTCCTGCTGCTCAATCGCCCACATCTTGATGAACTGACTTTTGAACGCACCATGGGATGTGTGCTGAAGTCGACAGAAGATCAGGAACAGGTACGCAAGCGAGGTCTGGACAATCTGTTGACCGCAGCCGTGGGATGAAGTCGACGAACGTGTTCGTCACGGAACACATGAATACGCAGACAGACCTGACCGCAGCTGTAATTGGGTTCTGTCGCTTTCTACGTCGTCAGAGTTTTCGGGTCGGTGTAGCAGAAACCCTGGCAGCCTTGGAAGCTTGTCGAGTTGGCCCTTTGGATCAACGCGCCTATCTCCGTGCTGCCCTGTGTGCGCTCCTGTGTTCTTCGAGGCAGGAGAATGAACAATTTGATCCTTTGTTCGATCAATACTGGCATCTGGGGCCACCACCACCTCGGAAAGCTGCCAATGACCGACAGCCTGTCAATCCGCTGGGTGTTGTTACGCGTCAAAAGCGATCACTTTTGACTTTTGCCAGCTCAGCACAAGAAACCAGTGATCAAACCCGTGAAGACGAAGAAGTGGCCGGTGCCAGTCTGCAGGAAACACTGAGACATACCGACTTCTCTACGATTCCAATGTCTAAGCTTGAAGAGCTAGAACAGCTGACGCGACGGCTTGCTGAGCAGCTCAGTGCGCGACTTTCTCGTCGACAGCGTCCTTCTCCACATTCTGGCCGCATCAGTCTTCGAGGAACGATTCGACGCAATCTACAGCATGGTGGAGAGCCACTTCATCTCTGTTTTCGTCAACGACGTGAGCGTAAACCAGGATTGGTCACCTTTCTGGATATCAGCAGTTCCATGGATCAATACAGCCTGTTTTTCCTGCGTTTTCTGCATGCACTGCAGCAGCATTTTCGCAGGATGGATGGCTTCCTTTTCAGCACACGATTGACGCCAATTTCTGAAAAGCTGAAGACGCGTGCTTTTCCAGACTCACTACGACGACTGGCTGAACGGGAGGAAGCCTGGTCGAGTGGAACAAGAATTGGCAGTTGCCTGAAAGATTTTCACACGGAGTATTCCCGCTCAATGCTATCAAGAAATACCATCGTGCTGATCCTTAGCGATGGTTATGACACCGGTGCCCCCGATTTGTTAGCTCGGCAACTCCAACGCTTTCGGGGCAAGGTGCGCAAGGTGATCTGGCTCAACCCACTGCTTGGAACACAGGGTTATGAGCCTGCAACAGCTGGTATGCAGGCCGCACTACCTTGGGTAGATGCTTTCCTGGCAGCACATAATCTGCAAAGTTTGCTGGATCTTGAATCTCATTTCTAGGTCACAGACTTCATCGACCTAAGTGCCTATGGTAGGAGGATTAATTTTTTAAAAAAACTCAAAGGAATCTGTAAATTTTTTATGTTATTCTAATTTGTTTAACTAATTGAACTACCTCCAGACGCTCCGTCTCTCGTTAATTTGATCCAAATCAATGATGAAAGAAAACGATTCGGAGATTAATTAGAAACGCCATTTATTTTTGAGAGGAGAGGCAAATGGAAGTCACGGCAGATAAAAATTTTACGATCAATGCGCCGGTCGACAAAGTATGGGAACTGTTGAGTGATCCAAGCCGTGTAGTGGTTTGTGTGCAAGGAGCACAACTAACTGAAATTATTGATGATAAAAACTTCAAAGGGAAGATCAGTGTCAAGATTGGGCCTGTCACCAGTAAGTTTAACGGAGAGGGACGGTTTGAGAAGCTAGATGCTCAGAACAAGGAAATGGTACTCCAAGGTGCTGGTAAGGACACGGGCGGTAAAGGTAGCGCTTCTATGACCATGACGGTTAAACTTAAAGAAGTAGACGGTGCGACCGAAGTGACCAGCAGTATCAAATTGTCGATTACAGGGAAGTTGGCCCAGTTTGGGTCCCGAATGATTGTAGCTGTCAATGATAAGCTGATTGAACAGTTTGTCGGCAAATTCCGTGAAGTTGCGGAAGGTGGAGGAGAGCCTGCATCAGCCCCGACACCTGCTGCACCGGTCACAGTAGCAGCGGCGCCTGTAGCAACCAGCCAACCAGCAGCAACCACAGCAACCCCAACGAGTGCTGCTGATCCTGCTTTGGAAGGCCGTGTTGCCGAACTGGAAGCTACCATGAAACGACTGGAAACCCAGATTCGAGTCATGCAGACCCAACTGAATGCGGAGGAGCCTGAACCTGTCAACGGACTACAACTGGTTGGTTCAGCTCTCAAGGGAATGTTCGGAAAGAAATAACCTATGCTCAGCGTAATTTTGCTGGCAGCTGGAGAGTCCCGACGGATGGGAGAGCGCAACAAGCTGCTGCTACCTTTCCAAGAATCTTGCTTCTTGGCCCAAATTGCTGATCAAATTCTTGCAACGAAACCTGATGAATTTCTGGTTGTTGTGGGACATGAACAGGAACGCACTCGAGAAGCCCTAGCTAATCGTCCGATTCAATTTGTGCAGAATCTGAATTATGCCGAAGGCATGACAACCTCGATTCGGGCGGGGGTTCAAGCTGCCTCCTCTAAGGCTCTTGGCTTCATGATCTGTCTCTCAGACTTGCCATTCATTGAGACAGCTGAGTATCAGGAATTGATGGACCAGTTCAAGCTGCTGCTTGCTGAGAATCCTCAACTTATTCTCCGTCCAGTCGTTGGAGATCAACCGGGTAATCCAGTGCTCTTTTCGGCCTCTTATCGCGAAGAGTTGTTGAGTCATGTCAAGATGGAAGGATGTCGGGGATTGATTCGTCAATACAAGGAGCGTGTCCATCGGCACCCAATGAACACAGATCACGTCCTGCGGGATATTGATACACCAGAGGAATATGAGCGCTACTTTGTCAACCAACCAGCCTGAAACTACATCTTCAAAGAAAGGCCCCTGTCCCGGTAAACTTCCGGCGACTGGTGTGCCTAGCCTGTTTGGCAACCTGTCTTCCGTTTCCAACCGAGGAACTATGTCCACTGAGTACTATGATAAAGTCAGCGAACTGCTGCAAAATGAAGCCGCTTTTGCTACAGCTACCGTAATCAAAACAGTCGGTTCAGCTTCGGCCAAGCCTGGCTCAAAGTCAATCATCGGCGCCGATGGTATGTCAATCCTGGGTTGGGTTGGTGGTGGTTGTGCAGACAGCGCTGTCCGAGAGACAGCTCTTGAATGCTTACAGGATGGTCAGACACGAATTATTGAAATCGACCTGGATGATGAAGTGCTTGGTGTTGGGATGCCTTGTGGTGGCAAGATGGAAGTCTATCTGGAGCCTTTTCTGCCCCAACCAGAGTTAATGCTAGTGGGACAAGGCCGGATTGCAGAGTTGGTAGCAGAACTTGGACGGTTGCTGCACTTCCGAGTCACTGTTAACAGTCCAGGAGCAACCCGCGAGGATTTTCCATTTGCCGATCAGTTGATCACCGATGATACCGATTACCAGAAAATCAATCCTAGATTGAACAGCTATGTGATCGTGTTGACCCAGCACAAGGGTGACCAGCAGGTAATTCAGGCAGCTCTGCGTGGCACACCCCGCTACATTGGTCTGGTTGCGAGTGCCAAGCGCTCACGCCTTGTAGTCGAATATCTCAAGGAAGGTGGAATGGATGCGGATGCCTTGCGTCAGGTACTGCGTGCTCCTTGTGGATTGGATTTGGGTGGTAGAACACCTGAAGAGATTGCCCTGAGCATCATCACTGAAGTGGTTAAGCTGCGCCATGAGCGTACAGGCTTATCGATGATGGAAGTCAAGCAGTGCAGTATCTAGGATTTCGTTGTGCGTTCCATGCTTGAAGCCCGCTCAGACTTCCCAATTCTAAAACGGGTGATTCACGGTCACCCGTTGGTTTTCCTCGATAATGCTGCGACGACACAGAAACCTCAGCCTGTTCTGAATGCCCTACTGGAATTCCTGACTCACTCCAACGCCAATATCCATCGTGGAGTCTACCAACTCTCAGAGGATGCGTCTGACGCCTATGAAAAGGCGCGTCAAGCGGTTGCTGACTTCATTGGTGTGAAGGATAGTCGACGCGTTGTTTTCACCCGAGGCACAACCGAGTCCATCAATCTAGTGGCCCAATCTTGGTTGCGACCACGTCTTCAGGTAGGAGATCGGATTGTCCTGACAGAGATGGAACACCACTCCAACCAAATTCCTTGGCAACTGGTTGCGCAGGAGCGACAAGCTGAATTGGATTATGTTTCCATCACAGATTCAGGTGAGTTGGAGCTGAATCATTTGGAACAATTGCTAGCCCAGCGCCCGCGACTGTTGGCTGTGACAGCAGTTTCTAATGTGCTGGGAACAATCAATCCTTTGGAAACGATCCTTGATCTTGCTCAACGTTATGAAGTTCCTGTAATGGTTGATGCAGCGCAAGCCGTTGGTCGGATACCACTGGAAGATTGGGCTGAACGTTGCGATTTTCTCGCTTTTTCTGGTCACAAACTCTATGGTCCTACTGGGATTGGAGTGCTGTGTGGACGTTTTCAGCGATTAGATGAGATGTCACCTTGGCAAGGTGGGGGTGGCATGATCACCAAGGTTGGTCGCCAGAGCTCTAGTTGGGCAGCAATTCCAGCACGATTGGAAGCTGGTACGCCTCCAATTGCCGAGGCAGTTGCTTTGCAGTCCGCAATCGAATACGTGCAGCAATGGGGTGTCTCCCAGATTCGGCAGCACGAGCAGGAACTGGTTGCTCATGCGCTCAACCGCTTGGCAGAGGAGCCAGATGTAACAGTCTATGGACCATCACAGGCCGTGAAGCGTACCGGGGTGGTTTCTTTTGATTTAGAGGGTGTGCACCCACATGATGTGGCGCAAATCCTTGATGAAACAGGAATTGCAGTAAGAGCTGGACATCACTGTACACAGGTCCTGCATGAGCGTCTTGGTGTGCGGGCCACAGTTCGTTTGAGCATAGCGCTCTACAACACGCTTGAGGAAATCGACAGCGCTGTCTCAGCTCTGGCCAATGTACGAAAGGTTTTTTCATGAGCGAATCGCTCTATCGAGATATCCTCAAAGATCATATGCATCACCAACGTTTTGCTGGCCGGCTGGAACCGGCAGATCTGAAGGCGGTCGTACATAATCCGCTTTGTGGAGATGAACTGGAGTTGACCATTGTGCTGGGTGGCGATCCCTCGGAGGGTGCTCAACGTCCGATTCAAGAAGCCCGTAATCAGGTGCGCGCTTGTTCCATTTGTGTTGCTTCAGCTTCATTGATGGGAGAAAACATTCAGGGTTTGTCTTTGGAAGAAGCAAATAACCTAGGAACTACTTTTCGAGAAGCAATGGAAACGGGTGAATTGCCCGATTCTCCTCCAGAATTTCTGCCCCCGTTGATGGCCATCCGAAAGCACAAGAGCCGCATCCGTTGTGCAGCATTGGCCTGGAATGCGCTGGAAGAATGTACCCAGCAAGTCACTAACCCCAAATCGGAAGGTTGATGCAACAAGAGCAACTGCAACGCCTGCAGCAATTACTGGGAGAACAAGACTATATTGCAGATCGAAGCATTGTGATGTCTGTGTACTTGGCGATGACGCTTCGCAAACCCCTGCTGATCGAAGGACCAGCGGGTGTCGGTAAAACAGAGATCGCCAAGGTGATGGCTCGAGCGCTGGATACAGACTTGATCCGCCTTCAGTGCTATGAGGGTCTGGATGCCAATATGGCCCTCTATGAGTGGAACTATCAGCGTCAATTGCTGCACCTAAAACTGGATGAAAACAGCACTCGCTCTCTTGAAGATCGAGAGGCTTCTATTTTTGGTGAGCAGTTCTTGCTCAAACGGCCGCTGCTACAGGCACTGACTCATCCAAAAGCACCAGTTTTGTTGATTGACGAGCTGGATCGGGCTGATGAGGAATTTGAAGCCTTCTTGCTGGAAATACTCTCCGAATGGCAAATTACAATTCCAGAGATTGGTAGCATTCGCGCTGAAGAACCACCCTACGTAATCCTGACGGGGAACCGCACCCGGGAACTCTCCGACGCAGTACGGCGACGTTGTTTTTATCTTTGGATTGATTACCCACCGTACGAGAAAGAGCTCTCGATTGTTCGTAACAAGGTACCTGATGTTGACGCAGAACTAGCAGGACAGATGTGTCGTTTCATGGAACTTGTGCGTCAGCAAAAACTGGAAAAAATCCCAGGGGTAGCGGAGACTCTGGATTGGGCCAGGGCCTTGGCAGCCTTACACCAAGATCACCTTGAGCCAAGCATGGTAGAGGAAACGCTGGGGCTAATCTTCAAGGACCGTAACGATGTCCGCCTGGTACGGGAGTCGCTCACAGATTTCCTCGGGCGCTTGGGCATCCAGGCCAAGGAGATGAAAACGGCAGAGGAGTCTCCAACGGCCGCGAACTGATCACATCCAAATGCTCCCCGACAGTTCCCTAATCGAAATCCCTTCCTCCAAACGCAAATCAGAGACTCGTTTTGATGACCTGGCTTTGCGACGTGAGTTCAGCGCTAATGTCGTTGGTTTTTGCCGTTGGTTACGACAGCAGGGATCGAATGTCAGTGCACCTGAACAGATGGATGCCCTGAAGGCTTTGGACGCTATTGATTTGTTGGAAGAAGAAGATTTTTACTGGTCCTTACGTACCACTCTGGCCAAAAGCAATCGGGAACAGGAAATTTTCGATGAACACTTCCGACGCTTTTGGTATGTCTGGGATAAAGCAGACCAACTCAGTTTCCGAGACGAAGAAGAGACGGAAGCTCCGACGGTCATCATCGATGATCGCCCTCGTAAGCAGAAGTACCTGACAATCAATGATTGGCTGAATAATGCAGATCAGGCCAGTGAAGAGCAGGAAGCTGCGGGCTACAGTCCTTTTGAAGTAGTGACAGAACGAGATTTCAGTGATTTTTTTGCACAGGACCTAGATGAGGTTGCTCGGCTAATCAACGAAATTGGCAAATCTTTAGCTGTGCGTTTCAGTCGTCGTACCAAGGCCTCCCGACAACGTGGCCCCTTGGACTTGAGACGTACGATGCGCAGTAGTCTGCGACGTGGTGGTGAATTGCTTGATTTGGCCCATCGGGAAAGAAAACGGCAGAAGCTCAAGCTAGTACTGCTCTGTGATGTCAGTAAATCAATGGACCTCTACAGCCGCTTCTTGATCCAGTTTCTATACGCTTTCCAGAGTGTGTACCGCCGGATTGAAACCTTTGTCTTTAGCACTTCGTTGCATCGGGTGACAGAGATCCTGCAAACGGAGGATCTGGAGGAAGCGCTCAATCTAATGTCTGTGACTGTTCCAGATTGGTCTGGAGGTACAAAAATTGGTGAATCCTTTGGTGAATTTGTGGAGCAGTATGCTTTAAGTTTGCTCAATCCAGGCACGGTTGTCTTGATAATCAGTGATGGTTGGGATACAGGTGACGTCGATTTACTTGGTGAGAGTATGCGCATCATGAAATCGCGTTCTCGCAGTGTGATCTGGCTAAATCCATTGATGGGCAATCCGGATTATCGTCCCTCGACACAGGGGATGCAGGCAGCACTTCCCTATATTGATATCTTGGCTTCTGCTCATAATTTGAGTAGCTTACGTCGGCTAGTTCGTCAGTTAGCCAAAGTTCAGCGTGGTAGACAGTTGCGTATTGATATGACTCCGCGCTATGGTACGTGATCGGTTAGATCTGATATGTTATTATAACTGTATTCTAACTAATTTGTTCTCAAGGAAACGGCCTGACCGTTGGCCTTGATTTTTTGTGTTCCGTGATTGGAACCATAAATCACTTTCTTCCTGAAGGAGGAGCGCATGAAGGTATCTATGACTGTCAATGGGGTGGCAGTTTCTCACGATGTAGAACCCCGTACTTTGCTCGTGCAGTTCCTGCGCGAAAATCTTGGACTGACAGGTACCCACGTTGGTTGTGACACTAGTAGCTGTGGAGCTTGTACACTGATCCTCAATGGTGAGGCAGTCAAATCTTGCTCCTTGCTAGCAGCTCAATGTGAGGGGGCAGAAGTAACTACAATCGAAGGACTAGCAGCGAGTGACGGGACTCTGCATCCGATTCAGGAAGGTTTCCGAGAGAAGCACGGACTGCAGTGTGGATACTGCACTCCTGGAATGATTATGTCTTCTGTGCAGTTGCTTCAACGAAATCCAAACCCCAGCGATCAGGAAATTCGCCATGCCCTTGAAGGGAATTTTTGCCGCTGCACGGGTTACGACAACATCGTCAAAGCAGTGCAGTGGGCTGCTTCACAATCCTGAAACTACGAGGAGGAGTTCATGGGTAAGATGATTGGAGAATCAATCAAGCGAGTGGAAGATCACCGCTTTATCACAGGTACAGGTGAGTATACTGATGACATTGTGCTGCCACGAATGACTCATGCCTACATACTTAGGAGCCATCTAGCGCACGCTAAGATCAAAAGTGTTGACACTACAGCTGCTAAATCAGCAGATGGTGTGGTTGCAGTGTTTACAGGTGAAGATGTTGCTCACATTAATGGAATTCCCACAGGTTGGCAGGTTAATTTCACTGATGGAGAGGTGATGCGTGAACCCAAGCATCCACTGTTGGTGAAAGACAAAGCTCTTCATGTTGGGGATGGTGTAGCGATTGTGATTGCTGAATCTAAGGAACAGGCTCGCGATGCTGCAGATTTGATTGAAGTGGATTATGAGGAACTTTCAGTTGTTGTGGATGCTTCCAAGGCTCTTGAGGCGGGTGCTCCGATGGTACACGATGAGCTGCCTGATAACCGAGCGTTCGACTGGCAGTTGGGTGACAAGGCGGCTACAGATACCGGTATGGCCAAAGCCCACCATGTCACCAAGATGAAGATTCGTAATCAAAGGATGATAGCAAACGCGATTGAGCCTCGCAGTTATATAGGTGACTATAGCAAGGCCAGAGACCAATATACTCTATACACATCTTCTCAGAATCCACACGTGATCCGATTGTTGATGTGTGCCTTCGTGCTGGGTATTCCTGAGCACAAAACTCGTGTAGTGTCAAAGGATGTTGGGGGTGGTTTTGGTAGCAAAATCTTCCACTATGCCGAAGAGGCTCTAGTAACCTGGGCTTCGCAGCAGATAGCCCGTCCAGTTAAATGGACTGCAGAGCGAAGTGAAGCGTTTGTCACAGACGCCCACGGTCGGGATCACAACACAATTGCTGAAATGGGTTTTGACAAGGATGGCAACATCACAGCCTTGCGAGTTCACACAGATGCGAACCTAGGAGCCTATCTGTCAACATTTGCTCCTGCTATCCCAACCTATTTGTACGGGACACTGCTACAAGGGCAATATGTGACTCCAGCAATACATGTGACAGTGAATGGAGTCTTTACTCATACTACCCCAGTCGATGCATATCGTGGGGCAGGACGGCCCGAAGCTACTTATCTTTTGGAACGACTGATAGACACTGCCGCCGCTGAGATGGGAATGGACCCAGCCGAACTACGGATGAAAAACTTCATTCCTGCGTTTGATGGTGTGGAGCAACCTGGTTATCAAACACAGGTTGCTTTGCAATATGATAGTGGTAATTACGAAGCAACAATGCGTAAAGCCCTAGATGTTCTGGGATATAATGACTTGCGCAAAGAACAGGAAGAAGCCCGCAAGCAGGGACGCTATATCGGTATTGGTTTCTCTTCCTATATTGAAGCCTGTGGAATTGCTCCATCTGCAGTAGTAGGTTCTCTGGGAGCACGAGCTGGTCTTTATGAGAGCGCCAATGTCCGTGTTCAGCCAACAGGTAAGGTTTCAGTTCACACTGGAAGCCACTCTCATGGGCAGGGACATGATACAACCTTTGCTCAGGTCGCTGCGGATCACCTTGGTATTGCCCTTGAGGATATCGAAATAATCCATGGTGACACTGAGCAGGTTCCCTTCGGAATGGGAACCTATGGTTCGAGAAGCTTGGCTGTTGGTGGTAGTGCTATTGTCAAAGCGTTGGACAAAGTCAAGGAGAAGGGTGCCAAGGTCGCAGCTCATTTGCTGGAAGCCTCGGAGCAGGATCTGGAGTATATCGATGGGAAGTGGACAGTGAAGGGAACAGACAAGTCAATTGGTTTCGGTGAGGTTGCCTTGGCTTCTTATGTGCCTCACAATTTCCCAGAAGGCTTGGAGCCAGGAATCGAGTTCAACAGTTTTTACGATCCTGCCAACTTCACCTATCCATTTGGAACTTACATTGCCGTTGTGGAAGTGGACGCTGAAACCGGTACCACAGAGATCAAGCGCTTCGTTGCGGTTGATGATGTCGGTAACGTAGTTAACCCAATGATTGTGGACGGTCAGGTCCACGGTGGACTGGCTCAAGGGATCGGTCAGGCTCTGCTGGAAGGTGCAGTCTATGATGAAAGCGGCCAGTTGACCACGGGAACCTACCTGGATTATGCAATGCCACGAGCTGATGATCTTCCTTCTTTCGAGGTTGATCGGAACGTAACACCTTGCCCACACAACCCCCTAGGAGTGAAGGGCTGTGGAGAGGCTGGTGCGATTGGTTCGACTCCAGCGATTGTCAATGCGGTAGTAGATGCTTTGCGACCACTGGGTATCAAAGATCTGGAAATGCCGCTGACTCCACAAAAGGTATGGGCTGCGATTAACAACGCTAACGCCTAATAATTCAAATTCTTGGGAGGCTTCGGTCTCCCCCCTAAATTAGGAGGTCTATGGTTCCTGTAGCTTTTGAATACCATCGGGCGGGCAGCGTTGCTGAAGCTCTTTCTCTGATGGCCCAACACGGTGAAGATGCTAAGATCCTCGCAGGAGGACACAGCATGGTCCCCGCGATGAAACTACGCTTGAGTACACCCACTACAGTGATTGACCTAGGTGGTGTTTCTGATTTGAAACACATTACGGACAAGGGTGATCACATTGCTATCGGTGCGATGGCTACGCATTGGATGGTTGAATCTTCTGATGTCATTTCAGCAAAAGCACCTGCTCTGCGGGATGCTGCTGCTTCGATTGGAGATGTGCAGGTGCGCAATCGTGGAACAATTGGTGGTGCGATGGCTCACTCTGATCCAGCAGCTGATTACCCTGGTCCAATCTTGGCTCTGGACGCTAGTATGGTGATTCAGGGACCCAGTGGGCAGCGAGTAGTTTCAGCAACAGACTACTTTGTGGCTTTATGGGAAACAGCCGTCCAACCAGATGAACTACTGGTTGAGATTCGAGTACCCACCACGCCGATGAATGCGAATTCCTGTTATGAGAAATTTGCTCAGCCTGCTTCACGCTATCCTTACGTGGGCTGTGCAGTAGCTTTGGACAAGTCCGGAGGTACCTGCTCCGATGTGCGTGTAGGCTTTAGTGGTGTTGGCCACGTGGGCTTCCGTGACAGCAATGTTGAAGGTGCACTCAAAGGACAGGCTTTGAGTGCGGCTAGTATCAAGGCTGCTGCCGATACAGCGACCAATGGTGTGGATGTGCTCAGCGATTGGTCTGTCAGCGAAGACTATCGCCGCGCAATGTCACGGGTCTATGCACGTCGTGCCTTGACCAAGGTTGGTCTCTAATTCTCTCTATTTTGAGGGGAGTTTGTAATGCTCTCCCCTCAAACTCCCCACTTTCTCACAGAACTTTTTAGTTCGCCCCTACGATTCTGACGGCGACCATCTTTCACATTCCACAGAGGTTTCCCATGTACCTCGGTATCGATCTTGGCACTTCTGCTGTCAAACTCCTCTTGCTTAGTTCTGAACAACAGATCTTAGCCGAAGCCAGTATCACTTTGACGATGCAGAGACCCCAGCCACTTTGGTCC
Source organism: SAR324 cluster bacterium (assembly GCA_029245725.1). Lineage (NCBI taxonomy): Bacteria > Deltaproteobacteria > SAR324 cluster bacterium. Next base: position 15,494 of record JAQWOT010000156.1, read on the forward strand.
GAGCAGGACCCAGAAGCCTGGTGGCATGCTGTTCAAGCAGGCATTGATGAACTTTGTAAGCAACATTCGCTGGCTCAGGTCAAGGGCATTGGTCTCTCTGGACAGATGCATGGGGGTACGCTTCTAGATG
>JAQWOT010000157.1 GCA_029245725.1 SAR324 cluster bacterium
CACCAACCCTATGTATGTCAAACGGAGGTTTACCAGAAATTTAGAGAAAAAGTAAAATTACCTCAGATTAAAGAAAAAAATTTAGAAGATTACCATCCTTATTTACAATGGTGGAAAAAAAACACAGGTTCAGTCAAAATAACTGATGAAGAAAACTTAAGATGTAAAGCTGCTTATAATGGTCTTATTTCCAGCCTTGACAGTATGATAGGTGAAATCATAAATTGCCTGAAAAAAAACGAAATCTTTAATGATACAATTATAATTTACACATCAGATCATGGGGATCAATTAGGTGAACATGGATTCTGGTGGAAACAAACATTTTATGAAGATTCAGTGAAGGTGCCCACAATAATTTCGTACCCCAAAGTCCTGAGGTCTAATATCGAAGTAAATGAAGTAATTAACCATTTTGATATTACAGCAACCATGTTAGACCTGACAGACTCACCAGCACTGCCAAGATCTCAAGGAAAATCTTTAAAAAATCTGTTAACTGGCGATAGCAATTCGTGGGAGAACATTGCCACTTCAGAATACTGCATGGATGATTCAGACTTTGCAAATATATCAGGTAATCTAGGAGGTAAAGACGTTCACGCAAAACCTGGAGGGGTTCAAAACAAAATGATTAGATGTGATGAGTGGAAGTTGGTTTTTTACGAAGGATATGAACCGCAGCTTTTTAATTTAATTGAAGATCCTCATGAGCTATTTGATAGAAGTGCAGATTCTGAAAATAAAGAGATTAAAGAATTCCTAATAAATGAAATTCTCACAGGCTGGGATCCAGTAGCAATTCACAAAAGAATGATTGATTTAAAAAAAGATCAACTTATCCAACAAGAATGGGCAAAATTTACGGATCCAAATGATACTTTAAGATGGGATTTAAATCCTTCAAATGATTCATCAAGGCTGGATCAAGTTGACCTATGAAAATTGCTATTGGTGGAATTTTTACTGAAAGTAATCAATTTTCATTGAACCCCATAACTTTAAATGAGTTCAAGCGAGGAGGCATCTTTTACGGTAGTGAATTCTACCAAGCGAGAGTCCCTACCTTACGCGGCTGCATTGAGGGGCTCAATGAGGAGAAAGCTGAAATCATTCCACTGCTCTATGCCTCTGCGAGCCCAGGAGGCAAGATTACATTAGATTCCTTTGAGGAACTATATGGTGACCTGATGGCAAGACTTCGGAAAAATATGAATCTAGACGGATTGATTCTCAACATGCATGGTGCTGCCATTCTTGAGGATGGATCGCACCTCGATTCTACTGTACTAGAAAGAATTCGAGCAGAACTCAGTAAAATACCAATTTTTATTACTGTAGATTTACATGCTTACATCACTGAAAAATTAGTTAAGAGTTGCGATGCGATTCTAGCCTGGAACACTTATCCCCACAGAGATATGTTTGACATCGGAAAAAAAGCAGCCAAACTCCTCTCAAGAACAATTAGAGGTGAAATCGAACCAAAAATGGTGTTTTCCGGAGTAAATGTCATCACTAGCGCAATCAATGCCTCGACAGATGGATCTGGGCCTTTTGCAAAGTTGATGACAGAACAATTAAACGCTGCAGCGGCTCAGGATGATATCCTCTCAGCCAGCCTTTTTTTATGTCAGCCTTATCTTGATCAACCAAAAATGATGAGTGGGTCGCTAATAATTTCAAATAATAATCACCAAAAAGCCAAAAGAATTTCTTATGAATTTGCTCAAAAATACTGGTATGCCCGCTGGGAATTTCTTTCAGAAACCAAGAGTGCAGTCCAAGTCTTAAGTGCTATCGAAAGTGAAGACTACGAGCACCATATTCTTGTGGAGGCCAGTGATTGCTGTGGCGGTGGTGCGATTGGTGACAGCATCCACACCATCCGGCAGCTTATTCGACGAAGCTCTGAACTGAAAAGCTTAAGTACTGTTGTCGACGAAAAAGCCGTTGATAAATTAAGGGATCATAAGATTGGTGCCTTCATTAAACTGAAAATTGGCCACCAAGCCGATACGATATGGGGTAGCCCGATTGAAGAAACTTTTGAGATTGTAGATAAATCATCTGGTCGATTTACCTATCAAGGAGGTATTTGGGAAGGGGAGACTGGAGACATGGGTGAGTCATATTTGTTGAAAAAAGAGGAAAACTACATATTGATCAATTCTAAGCCAACCTATGAATGGGCTGGTGAACAATACCAGGCATTGAATTTGGACTTGAATAATTACAAGTACATTTTGGTAAAAAACCCCATGAATTACAGAAATTTAAAACTTACAGGAAGGACCAAATACCATAGAATCGATGAGCCAGGTCCTACACCTATAAAAGTTGAAGAGTTGCCATTTACCAAAAATAAGGAGTTTTTTCCGAAAAATTTGGAAGAGAAAATGGTCATTAGACAATACTTTTAAATGGAATGCCTATGAAATGATTGAGAAATATTTTACCAATTCTAATTACACTAATGAGATAATCATGTTTAATGCGAAAAATTTATTTTTGTACATTCTTTCTCTTTTTTTACCATTCGCCCTAGTTGCAAAGGAGGTTCCTAGAGAAAAAACTGTAATTGTTGGGAGCAGGGGGATTACAGCTAAAGAGGTGTGGAGTCCATATTTACTAGGTGGAAACCATCAGAAAGGTGTGAGCTTCTTCTATGAGCCGCTTTATTTTGCAGATAATTTAAATGGTCATCAGTATCCATGGCTTGCAGAAAGCTACTCCTTTAATGCTGATGCTACGAGATTGACATACAACATCAGAAAGGGTGTCTTCTGGAGTGATGGTAAAGAATTTAATGCCAGTGACGTAGCCTTTTCACTGAAAAAACTCTCTGAGTTAGGCTCTGATGTTAGATTAGGTGGAAACTACAAAACCTTTATCAAAGATGTGGAACTGATTTCTGCAACTGAAGTAGTCATCCATTTTCATGCCCCTGCACCTAGATTTCATGATGAAGTGATCGCTCAAAAAGGAGACAGTGGATTTTTTGTGGTTCCAGAGCATGTCTGGTCCAGTGTAGATTGGCCTCAATACACTAATTACAACAAAGGTAGCGGCCCAGTAACAACTTCACCCTGGAGATTGAATTATTCAGATGAGAACCGCCGTGTTCTTGATCGAGTTGATTCCTGTGATGACTATTGGGGTTGCAAAACGGGCTTTATCAATCTTCCAGAGCCAGAGCGATACATTTGGCTAAGAATGGAAGATGATACAAGCATGGCATCTGCAGTCATCAAAAATGAAATTGATCAGACTCATGACCTGAGAGTTGAATTGATTCAACAGGCAATCGAAAAAAATGAATTGGTGACAACATGGAGCGGTCGTGAAAAGGGACCATATGGTTTGGTTTCCTGGTGGCCATCCTCTCTGTATGTCAACAACAGGGACAAACACCTATCAAAACCCAATGTCAGATGGGCAATCAGTAAGTTTATTGATCGCGACAAAGTAAATGATTTTGCTTTCGCAAACAATGGCCAGATTTCTCGTTATCCGTGGCCAGCTTTTAAGGGTCTGAGCGACATAACCGCGTCCGTCGACTCATTGGGAGTGGATACAAATGAATATGATCCCACCCAGGCTGAAGAGCTTCTGTTGGATGCTGGATATACTAAAAAGAGAGGTTTTTGGGTAGATGCCAGTGGGAACAAAATTACTTGTAACATCGTTGCATTTGGAATTTTCAGCGATATCGGCCCGGTCATCGCGCAAACACTTGTCAATGCAGGCATCGAATCATCGTACTCTGAGCCACCTGATGCTATCGATCAACTGACCACCGGTAAATACAATTGTAGTATCTTTGGTCATAACGGCTCCCAAACCGGTTCTATCTATACTACTCTCAGTATGTACACAACTGACAACTCTCAAAATCGATGGGGTTACTCCAATAGTGAATATGATGAGGTAGTGAAAAAGATTGCGACAAGTGCTAATGAAAATGAGATCACTGAACTCACAAAACAAGCAATGCAAATTTGGTTAAGAGACCTTCCAGATATACCATTGACTGAGTTCTTTAATCGTTTTGCAATTAGCGAAAAGTATTGGACTAACTGGCCAACGATGACTAACGACCCATATATGAATGGTCTGCATCTACATACTGGTATGGCTTATACTTTATTTAAATTGAAAGCAAGAAACTAACTCACTTGAATTGCTGAATTGGATCACTTGAATGAACATTGTTTACTATATTAGAAGAATATTTTTATTTATTATTGTAATTATCACAGCAATAAGTCTGAATTTCTTCTTACCAAGATGGACAGGTCAAGATCCAGTTCAGCAAAAGATTGTTCAACTCGAGATTGAATCTGGTGGTGGGGGAGGAGAGAAAAGTGAGTTAATAGAAAGCTACAGAAAAAAGTTTGGGTTAGATAAGTCACTGGCTGATCAATATCTAACTTACGTATTTAGTACGCTCAAACTAGATTTCGGTTACTCAATTTCTCTCTACCCTTCAAAAGTTGGCGATCTCATTGGTAGAGCATTGCCTTGGACTTTGGGTTTGCTCACAGTCTCGACTTTAATAAGTTTCCTGGTCGGATCACTGGTTGGCGCGTATTTGACATGGTCACGCGGGAAGATAATCCTAGAAAGTATTATTCCCATCCTGTTTGTTTTCTCAGCGATCCCCTTTTATTTATTAGGATTGGTTCTCATATGGTTATTTGCATTTGAACTAAGCTGGTTTCCATTGTTCGGAGGATACAGGCCAACAACCATTCCAGATAACAGTTTAAAATTCTTTTTTGAGATCCTAGAGCATTCTATTCTGCCTGCCTTCTCAATAATCTTGGCTCAAAGTGGATTTTGGGCTTTGGGGATGCGATCAATGATGGTGACCACCAAAGGTGAAGATTACATGACTTTGGCTGAGGCAAAGGGCTTAAATTCTAAACGAATTTTTTTCAACTACGGAGTAAGAAATGCGATTTTACCTCAAGTAACTGCGCTTGCACTTTCACTATCGCACATCATTAGTGGAGCTATTCTAGTTGAGATTGTGTTTTCTTATCCAGGTATTGGGTCTCTTCTTTACCAGGGTATCAAAGCTTTCGACTATTTCATAATCCAAGGTGTGGTTTTTATTTTGGTAATTTCTATCGCATTTTCAATGTTATTGATTGATTTAATTTACCCCTTAATTGATCCAAGAGTAAAAATTTCAAATCTGTGATAATCAAAAAGAATGATAAAATATTTAAGTAGAAATTTTACTTTAGTTCTGGGGCTTGGGATTCTTTTAATTTCATCATTCGTTTGGTTGGCATTCTATTTAGTTGTTGATTTTAATCATGCACAGGCTCTCTCTTTCAGGCCCTCACAACCACCATCCATGGAACATTGGTTGGGCACTGATAGGATGGGTAAAGACGTTTTAACTTCAATTGTGATAGGGACTCCTCAAACAATTCAAATTGGTATAGTTGCGGGAGGTATTGGTATCTTGCTCGGAGTGATTCTTGGATTCACGGCAGGTTTTTTTGGTGGAATTGTTGACTATATTATCAAATTTATTGTTGACGTTTTTCAAAGTATCCCACCACTGGTTGTACTCATAATATTTGCCATTTCAATTCCTGGAGATATGACAATCTTGCAATTGTCATTGATAGTCGGGGTTACGTCTTGGCTTGGACCAACGAGGGTGCTGCGGTCACAAGTGCTTGTTATGAAAGAACTTAATTATGTGTCACTGTCGAGATTTTCTGGATTGCCATCTTGGAAAATTATTTTCATGGAAATTCTTCCCAACCTGCTTCCATACGTAATGGCCAATTTTGTGATGACTGTGGCTGGGGCAATCTTGGCATCAATTGGTATAGAAGCTTTGGGTTTGGGTGCATTTTCTTCGAATTCTCTGGGTATGACAATTTATTGGAACATTTGGTATTCATCAATGCTTCAGGGGTGGTGGTGGTGGTGGTCACCTCCAATATTGATCATAATCCTTGTTTTCATCTCACTATATTTGATATCGCAGGGTTTAGATGAGTGGGCAAATCCACGCCTCAAAACCAAATTTTAGTAATGCACTGTGTAAAGTATTAACTGAAAGAGTTTGAATTGAATTTCATTATTCTAAAAACCAAAGCGCATCTTTTACATAATAAATAGATAATTTTACTTTGATCTTGTATGTCCCAGCCTCTCATTAAGATAGATAATTTAACTATTGAATATAACAGTTACGGCAAAGCTTTCAAAGCTGTCGATGACGTGAGCATGGACATATATGAGAATGAGAAAATAGCGCTTGTTGGAGAATCCGGTAGCGGTAAGACCACACTAGCTATGGCAATTTTGCGTATGTTGAAGCCTCCTGGTGAGATCACATCAGGTAAGATTTTACATAAGAATTCAAATCTTATCGATTTAAAGGCGGAGGAGATGCGATTGAGGCGTTTAAGTGAATTTTCATTGATAACACAAGCATCAATGAACTCACTTAATCCAGTTCTGAGAATCAAAGAGCAATTGTTGGATGGTCTTTTGGATCATGGAAAATTGAATAAAGATGAAAACAACTCAAATATTCGATCAGTACTTGATCAGGTCCAGCTCCCTCATTCTGTTCTAAACATGTATCCACATGAGTTGAGTGGGGGAATGAAACAACGCGTTTCGATAGCTTGTGCAATTCTTCTTAATCCAAATTTTATAGTTGCAGATGAACCTACCAGCGCCTTAGATGTCATTATTCAGAGACAGGTCATTTCAACGTTATTTAGTATACAAAAGAAATATCGCACATCAATTTTACTAATTGGTCACGATTTAGGCCTAGTTATTCAATTTGCCGACAGAATAGCTGTGATGCACAATGGAAAAATTGTTGAGTTGAAGAAAACGGAAGAGCTTCTAGCTTCAGCATCACATTGGTACACCAAAACTCTTTTACAGAGTGTCCCCAGCTTTGAGGAAGAACCAAAATCTTTAATTAAATATAACAATCTGAAGAGTGCTAATAAGTCTTCTTCAGAAAAAAAAATTACTATCTCTCTCAGGAATGTCTTTAAATCTTATGAAACCTCTCTTTTTGGTTCAAAGAATAATTTCGCGCTCAAGAATATAAATTTTGAATTTAATAACTTTGAACCATCAATCATTGGTATTGCTGGCCAAAGTGGTAGTGGAAAATCAACATTAATGCAGATTTTGTTGGGAACACTTTCACAAACTTCTGGTCAAGTTTTACTGAATGAAAAACCACTACTGCAATATGTGAAGAGGAATCAGAAAAAATATTTACTTCAAGTCCAGCCAATATTTCAGGATCCCTATGGAGTGTATAATCCTTTCTATAAAGCCATCCATTTTCTTCGAGAAACTGCAGTTAATCTAAACCTTATTCAACATCCAAAGTATATTGATAGTTTTGTTGAAGAAATTTTGCGAGACGTGGGTCTAGACTTTAATGAATTGAAAGAACGTTATCCCCACGAACTGAGTGGTGGTCAAAGGCAGAGGCTAATGGTTGCGCGGGCACTCATGGTTAAACCTCAATTCATCCTAGCTGATGAGCCAGTTTCGATGATTGATGCCTCTTTGCGGGCAAGCATACTTGAGAACATACAAACACTTAAGAAACAATATGGTATTACTGTAATTTATATCACCCATGATTTGACCACTGCCTTTCAGATTTGTGACACACTTAACGTAATGTATCAGGGAGAAATCGTTGAATCAGGCCTTTGTAAAGAGGTTATTCTTAGGCCAAAACATTCATATACTAAGTCTCTCATCTCATCCATTCCAAGCAAAAATAAAACCTCAAATTGGATGCAAACTTCTCCATAGAATTTATTGTTGGCTAAATATTTTGGTAATTGGACACATTTCTCCAATCCTTTCTTGATAAACACCTTTTAGTTCTTTTCCTGTTTTAGCTAAGTAACAACGGTCCGCTGTTGTACAGCGCTAGACAGTTTTCAACGTCTATCCACTCGTTACTAAAGAGATCAGTGATCAAGGAGTTATTGAAAATAGAATCTGCTGGTAGTATTGCAGGCTCTCGTACTGGAATTAGATTTTGAAGTGGATTGTGGCAGAGGTGCAAAGGAGCTAGTAATAGTATGATTGAAGTTTGTGAGGTTTATCCTTCGACCACCATAATATATTTTCAATCTACATCCTCAACTTCTTGGCAAATAGAAAAAGCTGATTCTGTTCATAGAACTCCTTTAGACAGTGCTCTGGGATTGTTATGTAGCGATAGGTGGTCCATGACTGGTTACTGCTTCGACATGTCTACATTATGACCACTGTTGACTGCAAGGATTAGTGTTCCCGAAAGTTACTGCTGTTTTGGATAGCCCACCAGGCAGACTCATAAGCCTCTCTGACAAAACAACCTGATCTAGAATCTCCTTTAGGCGAATCTCTGGGCAATTTTAGATTTTGAAAATCATGGAGGGGCTCACTTCTCCTGAGTATGTCTGGCAAAGCTCACGGTCGTGTTTTAGCTGAGGTTTGAAATCAAACTTAGAAGCTGTTGAGGCGATTGTTTTAACTTGTGAAACTCCCTTTCGTGAAATTTGAGGAAAATATATTTAATAAAAGAATTGATTCCTAACTGATCCATAAGGTATGCAGTCAATAGAGCAAAACTTAATTTCTTTGATGGGCGTGCTGGTGCAAGAAGAAAATGATTACAATCTAAAGATAGTACATATCAAAATATTTTAGTTTGATATTTTATTAAAATGAATTATCAACTGTTAGTCTTATTTTTCATTGTAGAGACTGTGTTTCGACTAAATTGGAAAGGAGGTGTCATAAATTAATATTAATGATTTTGAAACTGTTAATTCTTAATTTCAATGAGGTATCAATGTTAGTAAAAAGAATAACATTATTATTTATAATGTTGATTTCTGCAGGCTTTGTTTTTGCGAAAACAATAGCTCTAGTGCAAATTAATCAGCAGGCTCAATTCTTCACTGATATGAACAGAGGAGCAGAAGCTGAAGCAGCTAAACTTGGACATAAACTGGTAATCTATAATGCCAATAATGACCCGGCTGCACAAAATAACGCGATTGAAACCTACATTCAGCAAAAAGTGGATGGTCTAATCGTGGTGGCCATTGACACAAATGGGATCATGCCTGCAGTCATACAAGCTGCAAATGCTGGTATTCCTGTAGTTGCGGTGGACGCCATATTGCCTGATGGACCACAGATTGCCCAAGTGGGAGTCAATAATTATGGTGCTGGCGTGTTGATCGCAAACGCATTTTTGGATTATGTTTCCAAAGAAATGGGTGGCGAAGCGAGTATTGGAATTGTCGGTGCTTTAAATTCTACAATCCAAAATGTTCGGCAAAAAGGGTTTACTGATACGCTCAGCAAAAACTCTAATGTGAATATTGTTGGAGTAGTGGATGGCAGAAACGTAAGTGAGCAAGCAATGGCTGCATCAGAAAATCTCTTCACTGCCAATCCCTCAATGAATGCTGTTTACGCTACAGGTGAACCTGCATTAATTGGTGCCGTTGCAGCAACTGAGGCACAAGGACTTGAAGGTGATATCAAGATTTTTGGATGGGACCTTACCTCGCATTCAATCAATGGAATTGACAAAGGTTATGTCATTTCTGTTGTTCAGCAGTCCCCATACGGCATGGGTCAATATGCTGTAGGTGCTTTGAACGATAATTTTAATGGAAAGATGAGCCCAAGAGTTGTTGATGTGCCAATCACACTGGTCAACAAATCAAATGTAGGGCAATTTAAGTAAATCATCCAAAATAGAGAGGGCTTTTTGTCCTCTCTGTCCTAGCTAAAATTCGAAAAGTTATATTTTATATTGTTAGTAAAAAATGGATAAAAACATTGTTGAAATGCAAAATATCAAAAAAACTTTTGGCAATGTTGAGGCTCTTCGAGGAGTTAATCTTTATCTGAAAGAAGGTGAAGTACTTGGGTTGGTTGGAGATAATGCGGCAGGAAAGTCTACACTTACCAAAATATTGGCTGGAGCAATCGAACCAACAGAAGGTGATATTATCGTCAACGGAGAGAAAGTGATTTTTAAAAATCCAGTTGATGCAAAATCGAAGAAAATTGAGATGGTTTATCAAGATTTAGCTTTATGCAACTCAATCGATGTATCTGGGAATATTTTTTTGGGTCGTGAAAAAATTATACAAATTCTTGGTATTAAGTTTCTGAAAAAGAAGGAAATGCAGGAAGAGACTAAAGATATTTTAGATGATTTAGCTATCAAAGTTAAATCAGTAAGTTCAAAAGTTGAGTTCTTATCTGGAGGACAAAGGCAGAGTATAGCCATTGGCAAAGCTGTAGCATCAAATCCAAAAGTTTTAATTATGGATGAGCCCACATCTGCTCTTGCAGTTGCAGAAGTTGAGTCCGTATTAAATCTGATTAAAAAGGTTAAAAGTCTAAAAGTATCAGTGATTCTGATAACTCATCGCTTACAAGATATATTCAAAGTTTGCGACCGTATAATGGTCATGTATGAAGGTAAAAATGTGGCTGAGAGAAAAATTAATGAAACAGATCTTTCTGAAATAGTTTCATTAATTGTTGCAGAGCATTAAAATCATGATGCGTAATCAATTTGTCAGGGAAAATATTGCTGTAATTAGTATTTTTCTGTTTTTTATAGTTGTTGTCACATTTTTTTCAATTAGCGCTGAAGCTTTCTTCTCAAAAAGGAACATACTTAATTTATTGAGACAGAGTGCACCAGTTTTGATAGCTGCCTGTGCAATGACATTTGTAATCACTACCAAAGGAATTGATCTTTCAATTGGTTCTACACTGGCAATCATTAATGCCCTCTGCGCGGTTCTTTTACAATTAGGATGGGATTGGACAATAGTATTAGTCAGTTTACTTTTTCTCGGAATGATTCTTGGTGGTTTCCAAGGTTATTTCATAGCTTATGAAGGCATTCCAGCCTTTATCGTTACACTCGCTGGAATGAGCGTCATTAGAGGCTTTGCTCTTCTGATGACTGAGGGCTTCACGATTCCTATCTCAGGTGACATTCCAATTGTTCAATTGGGCCGAGGATGGCTATATGGTATGCCGATACCCGCTCTAATCGTAATTTTCATCGCTATTTCCGGCTTTATTCTGATGGAGCTCACAACTTTTGGGAGGTATGTCACAGGTATAGGATCCAACCAAGAATCAGTTCGAAGA
>JAQWOT010000158.1 GCA_029245725.1 SAR324 cluster bacterium
TTTAGAGACCAACTCCAAGCTCAGATCTATCCCAGCGGATATACCTGCTGCAGTGAACAGTTTTCCTTGTTCAATCCAGCGAACACCCTCTCGAACCTGTAGATTCGGATAATTTCTCTGCAAATGCAAGATCTCTTCCCAGTGAGTCGTCACTTCCAAGCTATCCAGCAACCCCGCCTCAGCCAATAGGAACGCACCTGTACAAATCGAAGCAACCAATTGTCTTTTTTCAGCAGTCTCTCTGATCCAGTCGATCACTTCCCTCTTCTTAACTTCTTCCAGATGAACCCCCCCGACCACAATCAACAGATCCAATACTGGCACATTCTGGATGGAATAATGAGGCATCACCTTGAAGGCTCCACGAGCTTCAACCAAGTTTTCACTCGCACCAACGAGCCAGATATTCCAATCCAATTTTGTGAGTCGATTGGCAACACTGAACACCTCGAAAGGTCCTGAAAAATCCAAGACCTCTGCCTGATCGTAGATGTAGATCCCAATGTTCATGGGTTCACAGAAGATAAGAGGAATGTTTCAGCGCTGGGGCCAAGGCGAGGAATAGCCCGGAAGGCGTGGATAGAAACAGCTGAGCGTGGTGACGGAATCAGATTTGTCAAAATTTCAGGCGTGACCAACCTTTAAATCACTACCTGCCTTGTTCTCTCCACGGATCAACCAAAGAGGTCTTTGCGCAAAATTGATCAGATAACCGGAGCCAGTGCCCGTATCAATCAAGTCTCGGTTGAACAGGCTGGTGGAGGGCATGTAGCGAATGGCAAGACCGGCCCGTCGTTTGCCCGAGCGATTTGGATGGGAGCCATGCACCAAGTGGACGTCATGCATGGAGAACTGTCCTGGCGTGAGCTCCAAGCTAACCGTATTTTCTGGATCGATCCGACCATCATTCACTCGTTGATTGAGCACAAGATCCTCTCGGGATTCATTTTGATGTGTCAGCGATTGATGCCGATGTGAGCCAGGAACAACTCGCATACAGCCGTTCTCTTCGGACACATGATCCAACGCAACCCACACAGTACAAGTTGCCAAAGGACGGATCGGCCAATAGGCGCCATCCTGATGCATCGGCACTTCCATCCCATCTGAGCCAGGCTTGCAGAAGAGCTGACATCCCCACAGAATGATGTCGGGACCAATCAACTGTTCTACACAATCCACGATCACTGGATCCTTGGCCAACTCCATGAAAGCCTCATCACCGCGCACACCCTCCTGGTTCAAGCCACTGATGTGAACACTGACCAGCTTCTCCGGTCGCACATCAGGATTAGCTTGCAACACACGATCAACGGCAGCCATTAAATCGGTCAACCGTGATTCTGGTAACTGACGGTCTGGGATTAAGTAGCCCTCTTCTTTATATTGTTGAATCGCTTCAGTAGAGAGTGGGGCGTTGGTTGTCATCGATACCTTTTCAGAGTCAAGTCATTGAACAGTGTCACTGGGCCACCCAGCCACCATCAACAGGTAGAGTATGTCCCGTGATCATGGCAGCTGCGTCACTAGCCAGAAAACGAATTGCATCTACCACCTCATAGGTTTCTACCATCCGTCCGAGTGGCGTTCGTGCGAGTAGTTTTTCTTCCATCTTATCTTCTGCCAGCAGGCTTTGAGTCAAGGAGGTTCTGACGAACGCAGGAGCCACCGCATTGACCCGAATACCTCGTGCTGCCCAATCCAGCGCTAATGAGCGAGTCAGATTGACTACTCCTCCCTTGCTGGCCTGATAGGCAGGATTGGGATAGACTCCACCTCCAATCAAACCCATGATCGAAGCAATATTGACAATACTCCCCTTGCCTTGCTCGAGCATCGTCTTGGCGGCTTCTCTGGAGCAAAGAAAGGTCCCCGTCAGGTTGATGTTGAGCACTTCCTGCCAACGCTCCAGGGGCAACTCAGTCGCTTCCATCCGGGCTCCTGTTCCGGCAGAATTGACCAAAATCTCATAGGAACCCAGCGTTGCTACTTTCCTCATGACCCCCACAACGGAATCTTCCTTGGTCACATCCAGAAACATGGTTTCGAGGGAGATTCCCTGATCATTAAGCTGAGCCTGAGCTTTCTGTAAAGCGGCTTCGTTGCGATCCCCAATCACTACCTGTGCTCCTGCTCGAGCAAACACCTTGGCGGTCTCCAGGCCAATGCCACTGGCTCCCCCAGTGATCAGTGCTGTTTTCCCGGTTAGAGAAAGGCGATCGTTTGGCTTGGTTGTCATGTGTCACTCCCTGGTAGATCAGCCAACACGGATTCACACCAAATCACAGGCGTCCGCTGGCATCCAGTGCGCGTCTTGATCTAACCACTTGACGTTACAACCGATTGGATTGGCCAAGGGGACACTTACCAATTGTCCAGCCGTAACTTCTGCAAGCGCCTTTTCCAGGTCATTGACCTGCATCTTTGAAGTATCGCGCGGTTGATCTACTCCACGGCCACAGTACACCAACTTGCGATCCGCATCAAAGACATAGAAGTGAGGAGTTCGTAGCGCCCCGTAGGCTTGTGCAACCTCCTGGGAAGCATCCCTCGCATAGACCCACGGGAAGTTGTGTTCCTTCATCCGCAAGACCATCTGATCGAAATCATCAGTAGGATTCGTCGTTTCACTGTTGGAATTGATTCCGATAAAAGCCACTCCCTTGTCCTGAAATTTCTCAGCAGTGGCCCGTGTGACTTCATCAGATCCGACGACGAATGGACAGTGATTGCAGGTAAAGAAGATCACGAGCGTGGAGGCAGATTCAAAGTCAGCTTGGCTGTAGTTTTTACCATCAGTACCAACTACAGAAAAATCAGGAGCGGTTGCTCCAAGTTCAAGAGTAAAGGACATCGTCTCTCGTAAAAAATCAGGTTTTGTTAACTGTAAGGTCTCTTAGAACTGCACCTTGAACAGGAAGCTGGTTCCTTTTGCCTTATCTTCCTCTGCAACCAAGTAATTGAAGGTTAACGAAGAAGAAAGGAAGACCCAGCCGCTGAGGGTGAAGCCCATTTCATAGTATTGCATGATGTAGAGCTCTGTCCCGTAATAGCGAGTATCCAGCAAGTATGGATCAAATGTGGCTCCGTCTCTAATGAAGCCAGTAGGAAACTGGAAGATCAGGCCATTCCGCAGAACCGTGCTCTCAATTCCAGCATCAAAGGTGGTTCCTCCAACCGAAAGCGGCATCGAGCGGTACTGTCCTGCTTGGTTTCCAATTCGGATTGCACCCCAGGAAGCAACCCAGTCGTAGATGCTCAAGATAGAGTAACTCGCTAGAGCCCCACCAGATCCAAGTGCTTCTGAAGCTGTCACTCCGTAATTTAGATTTGGGGAGATCTGCCAATTGGGGCTCAAGTTTTGGCGGTAGTTCAATCCCAAGCCGAAGGCAATTCCTGTATTTCCATCAACATCCAGCTGTGAGATAGGTAACCGTAGGGTCAGGCTGGGTTTGCTCTCTCCTTCAAAATTCCAACTGTAAGAAAGGGGAATGGTTGTTGTGTTGACCTTGGAGTCCCCCTGATCATAGGAACTGAATCCCAGACCAATGCCAATTTTGTTCTCACGTTCGCTTGTTTCATTGCTGCTCTCTTCGTTCTCTTCGCTGCCAGCCACTTCTGAGGAAGCTGAAGAAACAGAAGAATCAGATTCATCAACGGTCATTCCTTCAGCATCTGCCATTGGCACCGCTGCGACTCCCGCAGCTCCACCTTGCAAGGCATTACCGAGAGGCAGATCCACCAGCACCGCTGAGAAATCCAGGCGCACTAGGTTGTCCATTAAGCTGCTGGGATTCCCTGCTACCGGGTCATTTGAAGTGTACTGTACCATCAAGCCCAGCAGGTCGTTCACTAAATCAGATTCTTGCACCAGGGCATCAGTCAACTGAGTCCAACTACCCTGTCGTGACGTTCCCTCATAAGACCAGTTCTTATTCAGCGAGGGGATGCTGAATGTAACTTTGTTACTTCCTGACAGGTAGGCAGCTTTCAAATCAATGCCACGGTAGTTCAATGAGAAGTCGATTTGATCATTATCCCAATCAGTGACGTTAAATTGCTGCTTCATCGTGTTGAAGTCTGGCAACTCATCCACTGAGCTGTAGCTACGGGTTTCACCGTTAACGGTTAACTGAAACAGATCCGCTGCTAGCACTGATCCTGTGTACCACAACATTAGTAAAATAGTGGTGAAGAGCTTGATTGGCATGCCACCTCCTTTGGTCATAAACGAAGATATAAGATTCAAGGAAAACAGTTTCACAGTTGTAGATTCGAATTCTCAGCCAAGAATTTCTGAAGAGAACTTGCTGATACACTCTTTGGAATCAGAGTCCAAGTCATTTAGCTTAATTTTTTAAACCCTGGTCTTTTCAAGCTATCGGGATAACGCTTCCGAAGCCCTATTTGCCACAGGACTGAGGTAGCGAATTATCAGCAGTGTATCCGAATTCGAATATAAAAAACCTGCATTCATCAGGCATCCAACCACCACTCCGGATTTGTCGACACTTTCTCCAAAATACAAACTTTTTTTTGGTCTTGATTCCAGATTTTCTAGGGACTCTGTTATTTCAAACTCATACGTTTCTTTTAAGCTATCCACTAACTCTTGTTTTGCTTCGAGACACTGGCGCTGAGAAAGGGAATGATTAAGGCCATTAATTTCCAAGATTCTCTTGTTTTTTCTACCTAGTATGAGGGCATATTTTTCAATCAAAGGATTGGGTCGGGGGATAACCGTTGGTTCAACAACCATTACTCCATCGCCCTCTGACTTGATTTTATAGCTTTGGATTTTTTCTCCAAAGTGAAAACCAAAGGCACCGGTGATTATATTTAGCTCTTCTGGAACTTGGTGGTACAGACTGCAGCCAACAAGTAGAATAATCAGTGTAGAATAAGCTGCTAAAATGATTAGCCTTGAAGTCTTCATCACTTAAAAGATTCTGAGGTAAAGATATTCAAAACGGGAGTGCGTATGATTTGAGTTGGATAAGTTTATGTGAGTCATTCTCTTTACCAAACAAAAAACTATATATCTCAAGCAAATGCAAAAACTCTATCGATTTAGGAAACTGTTCGGGTTTAGCATCTCATTTTGGGTCATAAGCTTGTTTGGTTGCTTACCCGGAAAAAAGAGTCCTGCTGAGCAAGCAGAGCTAAGCACCAATATTGAAAGCTCCACAAAACCTGA
>JAQWOT010000159.1 GCA_029245725.1 SAR324 cluster bacterium
ATCTGGATGAGTCGGGATTCATTCAATCTTTTTTCATCAGTTCTTGGCTGGTAAAGTAGGAAACTATCTGTAGACCAAGATATGAAGATGTAGATAAATATTTTATAGACTGAGAGGATGTTTATAAGTATTTTGGCCGGTACAATCTGATTCCCTTAGGATGAAGATCTATAGACGCTTAGAACACAACCATTCCACCACACAAATCAACCAACTTCAGGTATTTTCTTTTGCGAAGGTCTGTAAAGTTATTTGATTTGAGAACTTCGATTCGGAATAGATAAGGGACTTTTGGAAGATTCGGAGGTTAAAAAATCATTTGGCCAACTTTTAAGCTTTTGTTCACGATCTGCTTTCTCGGGTTGGGTAAAGGGCACTTTTTTAAGATTGATTCGAGGGAACCCTTCTTCATCATAGTAAGAAAACTGAGGTCCGTAATCGCTATCGGGCTCTACGTCAGAATTGTATCCGGAAATGATAGGTCTCAGTTGTTCGAAAGCATCAACAACAATTTCAGGATCACCATCAATCATATTGCAGGGATCTATTTCAAAATAGCCCAAGTCAACATGGTGATCTCGTACTATAATTGAAGGTTTTCTGGAGCGTAGCATTTTTGCAATAGTTTCAATTTTTAAACTGGGTTGGATAGGATCAACCGAAACTCTCAGCCTTGTTATTGGATTTCCAGTTGGGTCAGGAGATTCTACACAAACCAGTTCTGGGAAAGAGGCTAATCCATTCCTGATTTTAAGAAGTCTTGCATACTCGAGCTTCTGGCCATTTCTATGGTTGAGGTTTTTCCACCGATTAAGTGCCGCTATCGCACCTACAATACTTTCTTTGCCTACCTTCATCGCACGGCCTAAGCCACTTGTTTGATGCATGTATGCGGATCTAATTAAGTGTTCATTTCCAGCTAAAATTCCTGCAGTCGGTCCACCAAGGAATTTATGGCTGGAGTAAATGACAATACTGGCACCTAAGTCAATAAAGGTACGAAGATCATACTCTGAAGCAGCATCAATAATTACTGGTATGTTTCTATCACGACATATTTTAATGAATGTTTGAAGACCAATCAGCCCTGACTGAACCGTGTGATGACTAACTACCCAAATTGCAGCACATGTTGATTCGTTGATTGCGTTATCCAGTTGGTAAGGGGACGACAGATTTGATGTTCCAACCTCAACAGGTTGAGCACCAGTAAGCCGAATTTTCTGAGAAATATTGGAGCCGTAACTCACAACGTGACCCTTTTGGATGACAACTTCTGATTTTTGAACTCTAGATATGTCTGGTAATTCTTCAGCCAAACCAAGATTCATTCCTGTCATCGTCGCTGCGATGCTAATACAAATACCTGAAGCCGTGCAAGCAGTGATGCAACCTGCTTCAGATCCGACAATTTCAGAAATACATTGGGATGCCTTTGCTTGTAAGGCATCCATATCAATAAAGACTTCAAAACATTGATTAATTGCTTCAGCGGCATCTTCATTGATAATCGATGCACCAATTGAAGTCATAGTTCCAGAAAGATTAATAACTCTATTTTTCTTTAACCAAACCCCGATTTTTTCTGATTTCATCATCACACATCCTGTAGATTTTAAAGATCTTCTTTTTTTATACTTGAAAGAAATTCATTAAGCCTTTCATTATCTTTTGAATGGAAAGTTTCATGGGGATTTCTATCTGAAACTATAATACCCTTATCCATAAAAATAATTCTGTCACTAACTTCTTTAGCAAATAGCATTTCATGAGTGACTAAAATCATTGTCATTCCGTCCTCGGCGAGTTGGTGTACAGCATCTAAAACCTCTTGAATTAACTCAGGATCTAAGGCGGATGTAATTTCATCAAGCAGCAATAGTTTTGGCTCCATAGCAACAGCTCTTGCTATGCCAACACGTTGTTGCTGCCCTCCAGAAAGCTGTGAAGGCAAACTACTTAATTTGTCAGATAAACCTACTCGTTCAAGCCATCTACAAGCAATTTTTTGGGCTTCTGCTTTAGAGTGTTTTCTAACTTTTTGTAATCCAAGCATTACATTTTCAAGTGCAGTGAGGTGAGGAAATAAATAGAATAATTGAAAAACCATACCAATTTCTGATCTAATTAGAGACAGTTGTTT
>JAQWOT010000160.1 GCA_029245725.1 SAR324 cluster bacterium
GTAAAAACCAGATGGACACTGTGGACTAACTACCACAAATGGAAACTGCTTACCTTCTGCAACTAATTTGGGCGGCCCATTCTGTTTCACCATTTCCAAATCATTACCACTTTCGCCATAACCATGCAGGTAAACCACAAGTGGCCAATCTGTTTTTTCAGCACAGTCTTTGGGCAAATCAAGTAAGTAATGGCTGCTGACTTCTTGAGTAAATGATCGCTTGAAGTGCATGTGGAGTCCTTTAATCGAGTTAAAACCTAATTATCCAAAATTGATTTGATAGTCCAAGATATCGCTTATTCAGGAGACTCCCCGCTCCAATTTGCTGTTTGTGGCGGAGGAACAATACAGAGATCAAGGCGCTTGATCAGTTGGTCCTCCAGTTTCACCAGTACCAAAGCCACAAGATTGTCTTTTTCATTTTGAGCCATGATCACGCAGGGTTGTTCAGGCTTGTAGGCGCTAACCGTCCCCATCTCAGCAAACACCGTTGCATTCGCTTCCCGAATTGTTTTTAGTTTCGGGTAAATGTATTCCAGAAATTCCTGTTTGGATTCCAAGGGTTGAAATACGTTCTGTGACTCATAGACAAAGTCCTCAGCAAGTAGCGCTTCTAGATGTGCTGGGTCTAGGGTGTTCATCATTCGAGCATAAGCCCGCAGAGCGTCAACTTCTGTCATTTTCACAAACCTCCCATCACTTTCAGTTGTCGTTCCCGCGAAAGGTATCCAACAACAGTTGTATTTCTTGGAAGGCAAGGCCTACCATCTTTGCTGGCATATTCATTTCTGAACGTTTTGTCACGTCCAACTAATAGATTGAAAATAATTTCATTAGAATTACTATTTCTCAGTTGTTTCAGCTTAGCTTGTCGAAACTTGCCTCAACTATTTTCAACAGCATTGAAATTGGAGATGACATGACAACTAAAGAATTAGTCCAAAAAGGGTACGACTGCTTTGCCACTGGAGACATGGACACTTTTCGCACTTTGTTCCACAGTGATGTGATTGTGAAAACAAACGGAATGCACAAATTTTCTGGAACTCACAAGGGTTTTGATGCTTGGTTAAACGACATGCTCATGCAGATCCCAACGCATTTTGATAATTTTAAAGTTGAACCCAAACTTATGATTGCTGAAGGTGAGTATGTTTTTGTGTTAGTGCACGGGACTGCGACCGGAATGGACGCTGATTTCGGTCATCTTTTCAAAGTTCAAAATGAAAAGATATCTGAGTTTCATATCTTAGATGACTCCCAAAAATGGGCCGCCACAATGAAGGCCATGTAACTTCTTCTCGTTGAACCGCAGTTCCACATTCAAGTGGAACTGCAACTCTAATCCACAAATGACTGCGGCTGCCTGCATCACCTCCCAAAGTTACTACTGCCAGCCTCTCGACTTCATTTCTGACCGTACCCAGTCATTGTGCTGGATAACGACTCAACGTCTGGGTCAATCCACCAGCAGCTACCAGCCTTGTAGCTTGGCAAATAGCTGCTCTGACACCAGCGGCAGACCGTTGCTTCGAAAAAGTCATATCGATACGCCAGTTAATTTGGTGTTCGGTAGTTCATTGGCTTTCATGATTTGAGTTTGCAATCCGTACTTTGGCTAAATCCTTGACTATCTCTATCTCTGAGTTGATAAGTTGGTTTGCCAAAAGCAATCCTGCTCTTGTGGAGGATAAACTTGGATTAGTTAAAGATGATTGAGAGTATCAGCATGGAAGAAAAACATTTCTTTGTGGTGCACACGTTTATCTCTGATGAAACTCGCAGGATGATTCTGACTCCACCAGAGAACAAGACACCACCTCAGAAAAGAAAAACTGAAAAAGAATGGGGAGAAAGCCACAGTGGCCCTTACGCGAAATGCATGCAGACATGGATTACAAATGAGGAGTTTTTTTATTGTCACTGGGTCGCTAAAAGTGAACAGGATGTTTACAGGCAATTAGAACATGAGAAATTGGATGAGTTGGTAAATTCCATGGTTCAGGAAGTACATGAATTTCTTTCAGTTTATAGAAATACAGACCAACTTAGGAATTATCCTGAAAACAGAATGTATTGGTAAAAAGTAAACATTCAGATAGTGAGTGGAGTCAGCACTTAAACTTTGCTTGTCTTTTGGCTATCTTCTAGATGATATTTTCTGGCTATGTTAAATTCTTAGTAGCCATTCAAAAACAGAATGGCAGTTTCTCAAATCAAAAATGAAAAAGGAAATCAATGAAAGCCGTAATTGCTGGCACATATTCACAAGCAGGTTTTGCAGCTCTGGCAGATGCAACTTATGAACAACGTAGAGCAGCTATGGATGAACTGTATAGCGCTTGCGGTGGTAAAATTATCGACTATTTCTTCTGTGATGGAGATGCAGATTTTATTGCAATAGCTGAGATTCCAAGCCGTGAAGTACATAAAGGAATGCTAAACAATGCTTTGGCAACGGGGTCAACTGCGACTTTGAGGTCTTGGTGTGAGGTTGACCTCTCAGCTGTGACGGAGAGTCAGCGGAAAGCTCGCGATACATTCAAACCGATTACTGAATAATTCAGTTGTTTTGCTCTGGGAATTTTAGGTTGGATCCCACATTCTTTTAACTCACCCCACCGACTGATCAAATCTATAGAAAGTAAACATTGGGGAAAACTGAGAAAAGAGGGGAATATTAATCCATTGGTCTGCACCGCACGATTTTTTTTAGTGTTTCCTCAAATCGATATTCCCTTTCGTATTCCCCCTTACTTTTTTGATAAGTTCTGTCATTCCCCCTCAGTCGAAAATCTCCTCTTCTTCTCTCTCGATTTCATCGCTTTTGCTCAGTTTGAGGAGATGAGGGTCAGGTCATTGGGTGTCATGATAATATTGGTGAGGGAACTAAAGAATTAAAGGATTTTGATTCCCAATTTTTCACTTTTCTTTGTGTTGTTCCTATTTTCAATGGCTAATACATACATTTGTCATTGTCGAATGAACTTAGCTTATACAAATATCTTGTAAATGATTTCTAATCAGTAATTTTTCAGGGATAATATTTATATAAAATTTTGATACAATGCAAATTTTAAAGCCAAAAGATTCTTGTGTATTTTGACCAATCAGTTGATAAGCATGGTTTATTTTCGTTTCAGACAAAATATAACTATTAATGCTTAGATTTTTTTTTCACGCGATCATTTTGTGGGGGAAAACTATGAAAAGGATCATTTGCAAAAGGGATAAACACAATGCTATCGACATCGATTATTTAGTATATAAACCAGATAGTTATGAAAAAAATACTGAATACCGGCACCCCCTAATTGTCTTTCTACATGGAGGATCTGTTGAAGAAAATGCGTTTGATGCTTTGAAAGAAATTGGGATTAACCAATACCTTGCGGATGGGAATCAATTGGAGAGTATCGTTGTATCTCCTTTACATCATTACCCAGAAAAATTCTGGAATGAGCTGACAGTGATGTCCATTATTAAATCTGCAATATCATCCTATAGAATCGATGTTCATAAGATAAATCTGATGGGTATGAGTAGGGGGGGGTATGCTGCTTGGAGGCTAGCAATTGAACATCCAGATTTTTGGTCTTCCTGTGTTGTAGCTGGCGGTGCAAGTGCACCTTTTGTCTACGCTTTTCGAATACCAACACTACCTGTGTGGGCTTTTCATGGGGCTAAGGATGAAATTGTCCCTATCTCTGTAACTGAAAATATGGTTAAGCAACTAAAATCTATCGGATCAAATGTGAAGTTTACAGTAGTGCCTGAAGGCGGGCACGATTCAATTTGCTGGGATAAAGCTTTTTCAGATCCTTCAGTGTATGAGTGGATACTCCAACAAAGAAGGTCATAGAAAAATTGATAAGCAAAGCAATTGGGACATACAGATATCTACAGGGTTTCAAAGATCATCAAGACTGGGAATAGGTAGTCACAGGCTAAATTCCGTTGATAAACCTTCTAATGGTCTCTGTCGAGATAGAAAATGAATCAGGATGTTTTGATTGATTGGCAGGGGATCTTACGATTGGGCTGGACTAACGTAGGAATTGATCAGGAAGTGTCGATCCCAAAACAGGGGTTAGCTCGGTAAGCGAAAATAATTCTCAGCCTTGACAAACATGTGTTTTGAGCAAGGAAAGTTTTTCACAAAACTGCGTCTAAGTGTGCTATGACTTGAGCCAGTTTCTATGCTTGATTTTATAATAACTGTGATACCGCAGGGGTAAAGATCATAATGAGAATTTAACAGTGGAGTGGGTAGAAGAGAAGGAATTGAGTGCACCTGGCGTTGATTTAGGTAGGGCCAAAAAATGCTAGAAGAGAGCTAAATTACTGATTTTAATGGCGCGCCCATCAGGACTTGAACCTGAAACCTACTGATTAGAAGTCAGTTGCTCTAT
>JAQWOT010000161.1 GCA_029245725.1 SAR324 cluster bacterium
GTAGCTTCCAAGCACGGATGACTATCTTTGGTATTCTACTTTTCTTTTTCTCAGCCTTATTGGTAGTTGGGTTCTCTGGATTTTTCCTGCACAGAGAGTTTGAGTCTAGACTTCAGCAAAGCATTCTCGGGCAGCTGGAGCACTAAAGCTACATCTACAGTCTAGAGCTTTGCTTTTGTTGACCCTGCAACAGGAGCACGATCAGAATCGAATGCGTGGCACTTGGCTCCGCTGGCAAGAAGATCACGGAGCCCTATGGAAAACAATCCCAGCAAACTGGGAACAAGATCCCACAAGAATGAGGTCCCTTCTGCAAACTCACTTAGTCTCTGGTGATGAATGGAGTCGAATGCCTTCCAAGAATCTCGAACTGTCGAATAGTAGTCCACCTGAGGAATATCATAACCTAGATCTTGAAGAGGAAATTCTGATTACAGCTCGAGTTTTTTCAGATGGCTCGGTGTTGGCCATCGGAGAGTCCCATGCCTTCACACAACTTCAAATAAAACTTTTCAGACGCAGAGTTTTTAGGATTCTTCTGGCTGTGGGGATTGTCAGTATATTAGTGGGCTGGTTTTTTACACGAAAAGCCTTGCGACCCATCCAAGATCTGGTGGAAACAACTGAAACAGTAGCTGCAGGACGCTTAGACGCTCGTGTTCCAGAGCCTGACACTTCAGGTGAACTGGCTAAACTTACGCGGCTCTACAATGAGATGTTGGAACGTATTGAACAACTGGTTACGACCATGAACGAGTCACTTGATAATGTAGCTCATGATCTGAGAACTCCGCTAATGCGTTTGCGTAACTCAATAGAGTTGACGATCGCCAACGAAGCAGCCTCGGAAGAAGAACTCAGGGAGGCTCTATTGGATGTTGCGGAAGAAGCAGAGCAGATTCAATTACTGTTGACTGCATTGATGAATCAGGCTGAAGCTGTAGCTGGTACTATGCGCCTGAGTAAAGAATTGATAGACATAAATGTGTTGACGCAGGAAGCTTGTGAGCTCTATGAGTTGCTAGCTGAAGAAAAGCAAATTACCCTGCGAAAGAATTTTGCAGAAGCCCCGGTGTTTCTTGAAGCAGATCCAGTGAGGTTGCGTCAGGCTCTCGGAAACCTTCTTGACAATGCGATCAAATTTACTCCAGAAGGAGGACACATAACCGTGAGCATCCTCTCTGAGCCCAACGTGGTGATTATAGAAATCAGGGACACTGGAGTCGGTATCTCTGAGAGTGATCAACTCAGAATCTTTGAGAGGCTCTACCGGGGAGACAAAAGCAGAAGTACAAAAGGAATGGGCCTCGGTCTCAGTCTTGTTCAGGGTGTCATTCAATCCCATGGAGCTGATATTCAAGTCATCAGTTCCCCTAATCAGGGAAGTACCTTTCGAATTGAATTTTTACGTCCGACATAAAAATTATGAATTTTCAGACAGGCCTTAAATTAGGCATTCAAATCGTAAGGTATGCTGAGTCGTTCTTTTCCAAATTAATAGATCCAAATTTTTCATGGAATTTGTGGAGAGAACTGGAATCCTAACCAAAAGTTGGGTTTTGGCTTCTGGTTAAAAATGCTGAAGAGGAAGCGCTTTAGAATTTCTGGAGGGTACTGTGATTTTTAATGTGGTGCCAACAAGTGCTCTTGACTAGCGGGTGTTCGAACAGTTTCTGATCGAACACCCTAGTCCATCTGAAATTACCAGTGCTTCATGTTGCCTAAGAACAGATCTCTCAGCTCTCCGGGGCCAGCAGGAATGGGAGCTAATTTTGTTACCCTGTGCTGAGGCAATGTTCCCTCCACCAAGGCTGGCACATCTTCAGGACCGTAGCCGACAGCGTTCAGTCCATTGGGTAGGCCTGCCTTCCTCATTAAGTCAATCACAGCACCTGCCAAAACCTCTCCTGCATCATCTGGTGTAGCTCCACGTACATCGGTTCCCATCAACTCTGCACAACGTAGATGATTCTCTGGGTCTGCATTTCCTGTCCAACGAAAAACAGCCGGAGCATTCAAGATCACTGACATTCCGTGAGGTACTGTGGGATGGTCGGGTGGGTAATCAGGAGGAACATATTCCTTGACCATACCACTGACTGGATAGGACATTCCGTGAGGCAGGTGCACACCCGCATTCCCGAAGCCAATTCCAGCATAAGTTGCTCCCAAAAGAATGGCTCCACGAGCTTCGTCATCTTCAGGATCATCCAAAACACGCTGTATATTTTGCGAAATCAATTTTAAGCATTCTGAAGCCCAGATTCGACTGATCGGGTTAGACCCTTGGTAAGCGGGTCGCATTCCAGGAGAATCAGGTGCGGGTCGCTGGTGATACGGCAAGGCTGTCAATGATTCAAGTGCGTGGCTGACTTGGTCTAGAGCGGTGCAGGCTGTCACCATCTTTGGAAGGCTACGGGTGTTATCCGGATCAATGATCCCCATCAGAGGACGAAGCGATCTATGGGCGATCCCAGTCTTGGCTTCCATGGAGAGTAGGTCAAAGATTGCGACCCCTGTTGTCTCGCTACCGGTTCCTGCCGTTGTTGGAATACATATCATGGACTTGATGGGCCCTGGTACTGGTAGCCCCTTACCAATGGGAGGATTGACGTAGTCCAGGAAATCTTTTGGTGGGTGGGTCGCATATAGATTTGCTGCTTTCACCGTGTCCATACTGGAACCTCCACCCACACCGAGATAGCCATCAAAATTTCCCTTCTTGGCAAAATCAATAGCTTCGTGGAAAGACACATCGGTTGGTTCCACAGAAACTCCAGAATAGATTTCGTATTCCAGTCCAACGTCTTTGAGCGAAGCTTCAACGACCTCCATCGTAGCAAGCTTGGCTACTCGAGAATCAGTACAGATCATCAAACGCTTGACGCCCATATTCTTGAAGTCACTTCCAATCTCTTTGGTGACTCCTTTCCCAAACTTGATGCTGGAGGTGTCCATAGTGAATGCAGTTTCCAACTTCATTAGTGGCTCCTTTTAAGAGTTTATGATTAACATAATATTTCTGCTAACTATCAGGAACCTACAGACAATCAGCAAGTGCTATACTTTATTAGCCAATTTTGCATCCACAAAAGATCTATCAACTCACCTTTCAAACACTCTCGATTTTTCAGATACATTGGGAAAGAGAGGCTGAATATCCATAGAATTATCAAATTACAAAGCCACTAATCTTGAACTAGACGTAAAAATCCATTCCTTTTCATAGCTAAAAGAGGGTGCTTTTTAAGCCTTGAATTCCTCACAGCAACGAAATTTGATGATGGTCGAAAATATTCCAAGGTAAGAAAAAATTATTAGACTTGTTCCAGAAGTTTGACCTTCTCTAAAACGGCGAGTATGCAATTGGATTTGGTGACCAGGACGACTTTACTCACGTGATTTATCGGAGAAAGATGTATCGAAAAAATTTGTTGCGACAAAAACTTCATGCTGGTGAAAAACTGATTGGAACCTGGCATGAAATCCCAGATCCGGTAGTGACGGAGATCCTAAGTCTGAGTGGACTGGATTTCGTGCTTGTAGATAATGAGCATGGGCCAGGTGATGTGCTAACGGTGGCAAATCAGCTCAGAGCTTCGAATGGCACAGACACTACGTTGGTCGTTCGTATTCCATGGAATGATCATGTGATGATCAAAAAACTGTTGGATATTGGAGTCGAGTCGATCATGGTGCCAATGGTTGAAAACGCTGAGGAAGCAGAAGCAGTAGTATCCGCTGTCCACTATCCACCAAGAGGAATACGTGGAATTGCTCACACTGACGCTAGAGCGAGCGAGTATGGCTTTAAGGCAGATGAGTACTTGGAGACAGTTTCCGACAATACTTTTGTCATTTGCCAAGTGGAAAGTGCGAAGGCGGCAAATAACATTGATGAAATCGTGGCTGTAGATGGACTGGATATGATTTTCATTGGGCCGTTTGATCTTTCAGCTAGTTTGGGAACCCCAGCGAAATTTGAGAATCCAGAGCACCAGCGTTTAATGAAGAAAACGATTGACACCACGAAAACTGCGGGAAAATATTTGGGAGTCACCCCCTATGGAACGAACTCGATGGCAGATTTGTATGCACAAGGTTTTGATCTTGTCGTTAGTCTCGCTGATGTTGGAATGATTCGTGACGCTGCACGAACACTAGCAGACCAAAAACTCAAATAAACTCCTGGATAAAGCATGTCAGGACGATTAACTGATGAACTCATTCTGGTTACAGGAGGTAGTCGCGGGATCGGGGCTGCGATTGTCGAAAAATGCCTCCTGGAAGGTGCTAACGTATCATTCATTGATCTCGAAGAGGAGGAGGGGGCAAATCTCCTTACAAAATTAAATCAAGATAGTAAGTTATTGTTTGTCAAAGGGAATGTCTGCTCTGCTGAGGATTTGAAATGCTGGAGTGATGCTTCCCGAAAAAAGTTTGGTTCAATTACTGGGCTTGTCAACAATGCTGGTAGAAACTCCTATGCAGACCCAGTAACCATGACAGAGCAACAGTGGGAGGATGTTTTCGATGTTGATTTAAAAGCGGCCTGGCTTGCTGCTCGGGAAGCTTTACCAGATATGATTGCAAACAAACGAGGGTCGATCGTAAATATCGCATCAGTACATGCCAACATGACCTACCCTAATATGTTCCCCTATGCAGCTGCAAAGTCGGGATTGGTAGGGCTGACTCGTTCGATGGCATTGGAGGCTGGTTCACATCAGATCAGGGTTAATGCCCTCTCACCTGGTTATACTGAGACATTTCTGGTGAAAGAGTTTTTTGAAAGGAATGATCCTGCGCTTCGACAGAAGGTTCTGGACGTTCACCCGATGAACCGCATGGCAAAGCCTGCAGAAATTGCCAATTGTGTTGCTTTCCTGCTTTCGACTGAGGCATCCTTCGTTACAGGTGCAAACTGGATAGCAGATGGCGGCTTAACCTCTAGATTTGCTGGATGACTGAATGAGAATTGAATCCGTTGACTTCTTTTACCTTTCTATGCAGCGTGTAACGACTGAAGCAGATGGAAGCCAGGATGCGTTATTGGTGAGAGTTGCTGCAGGTGGCCTGGTAGGTTATGGAGAATGTGAAGCAGCCCCTTTGCCCTCCATCGCTGCTCTAGTTTGCCCATTATCTCATGGTTCCTGCCAACCAGTTCAGGATTCGGTGCTTGGACAAAACTTAAACAATCCTGCTGATATTCAGCGAATAAGTCAGTTGGTTGCTTATCAAAGTATGGATTTGCTCCAGGCTGCCCATACTTACTCAGGGATCGAGATGGCTCTTTGGGATCTTCTTGGTAAGTCCATGGATGCACCAGTCTGGAAACTGCTCAATTATCAGGAAAATTTTGCTAAAACTCCCTATTTTTCAGTCCTTTTTGGGGATGATCCGGCCATCACTTTTGAACGTGCGAAAAAAGCTCGTCGTACGGGCTTTCAAGCCGCTAAGTTCGGATGGGGACCAATTGGATTGGGATCTGCTTTAGAAGATCGGGAACATTTTCAAGCTGCCCGAGAAGGCCTTGGTAATGATGGACTTCTGCTCGTTGATACAGGTCAGATTTTTGGTGAAGATGTCGATAAAGCTTCTGAAAGAATAAGTCCAATGGAGGAGGCTAAGGTCCTTTGGTTTGAAGAACCTTTTCATGCTCATGCTTTACAAGAGTATGGAGAACTTGCGAGGCGAAGTGGTAAAATTAAACTCGCTGGAGGGGAAGGTGCGCATCATCCTTCGATGGCTAAGCATCTGATTGATTTTGGAAAAGTTGGTTATGTCCAAATCGACTGTGGTCGCATTGGTGGAATTGGACCAGCCAAAGTGGTAGCTGAATATGCTGTGGCCAATGGTGTTACCTATGTAAACCACACCTTCACCTCTCACCTTGCCTTGAGTGCTTCCCTTCAGCCTTATGCAGGGTTAAAAGCTCATGAAATTTGTGAGTACCCTGGCCAACCAAAATCCCTTGCACTGGACATTACCAAATCTCATTTGTTGCTTGATCAAAATGGCCAAATCAAGGCACCTGAAGCTCCAGGTTTAGGAATGGAAATCAATCTTGAAGCCCTGAAGTCATATTTGGTGGATGTTTCGATTGAAGTCAACGGTCAAAATTTATTTAAAACAACCCAATTTTGAATTTTAACGAATAAAGATGACTGATTGCTTCAAAAATAAATCTTTTTAGTTTGAGTTTAAAAAGGACGTTCGAAGGTTAAATGGAAAAGAGTCAAATAGATCAGTTCTGGAAGGAGGGCTATGTCGTTGTTGAATCAGTTGTACCATGGGAATTGATCCAAGAAGCTAACATTGTTCTTAAGCAACTTGTAGAAGATGCCTGCAAAGTTAATTCAAGTAATTCCATCTATGATTTGAGCGATCAACATACCGAACGGGTTCCAAGTGTGAGACGTATTAAGGATCCTCACCTAGTCCATCCAGTTTATGATCATATTATGCGCTCAGAAGCCCTGCTGGATTGCATCAGGGCCTTGTTGGGGAACGACCTGCGGATGGAGCATAGTAAGCTGAATATCAAGCAAGCCAAAGGTGGGGAAGCGGTGGAATGGCATCAGGATTGGGCCTTCTATCCTCACTCGAATGATGACATTCTTGAAGTAGGAGTACTTCTGGAAGATTGTGACGAGGAAAATGGACCGCTATTGATGATTCCCGAATCTCATAGGGGACCAATTGAAAATCATCATCATCCAGATGGATTTTTCTGTGGAGCAATTGATCTGGATCACGCTACTTTTGATGCAAAGAAAGCAGTTTCATTGACTGCAAAAGCTGGCGCGATCACCTTGCACCATGTTCGGATGGTTCACGGCTCACGTTCCAATCAATCAAATCGAAACCGGCCTATTTTGCTGATTGGCTATTCTGCAGCAGATGCTTGGCCCCTAAGAGGAATTAGTTCAATTGAAGAGTTTGAAGGCAGGATGATTTGTGGAAAAACACAACTTCCTCGCTTGGAGAAAGTGCCAGTTCGAATGCCTTACCCCCCAGCCCCTGATCAGGGATCCATTTTTGAAAATCAGCGCCTAGTAGCTGGAAAGTCCTTCCGATAATTCAATGAAAATGCATCTAAGTTTTAAGATCACGACTTATCCAAAGATTCGTTGGGTTGAAACAGAGTCATTGGCAAATTATTAACCCTTCCTCTGACAAGAATCTTAAAAAATACTCTCGATTAATCTTTGGACGGCCAGAGCATCTGAAAAATTCGCCAATCTCTTCTTGCCATCATCGAGTTGGAGTGCAACTAGATCCAATTGTCCCACGTAAGCTCGAATGGGTTGGCTCACTTCACTCTCAAGCAGTGGTTTCCAGCCATCTGGGTTTTGAAGATAAAGTTGGTACCATTTGTCAAACACCAGACATCCCTCTGATCCCAGAATTCGGTAACGAACGATATCTTGGCGAAAGCCTCCAACCCAAACGTTCACTGTTACTGGACCAACTGAGGACTCCCATCGTCCCATGAACAGAGTTTCAGCATGCCCAGTTTCTGGGTGTTCTATAATGTGAGGAACCCCCAGTTCGAGCTCGCCAAAGATTTCACGACTCAAGTAAGCATAGTGAGATCCTACTTCCCTCATCATGCCCCCCTGTTCTTGTCCACCAAGCCAAATAGCATGGGATTGCCAATCACGAGGCCATTTCGTAAATTTCATAATGAATTCTGCACCAAGCAATTCTCCGATAGATCCTCAGGTCAGCTTTTCTCTAGCTACTTACATTGAGGGAGTCCCTGAAAAACAAAGTTAATTCCTTGAAAAAATAATGATTTTCAATAATTTGGACTAGATTTTGACTTTTCGAAAGGCTGATTCTGAGTGGTTTTTCACATAGAATATTCCAGTTGTTAGACAATCCATCATAAATAGCCTGAGCGTGAAATTTTGGTGGAGTAGAAACATAGAGGAGATCGATTCCCCTTGTTCCCAAGAGAGCTGACATATCTTCTGTAAGCTTGAAAGATCTTACAGGACGTTCAAAGTTATCGAGTGAATCTGATCGAACATCTAAACCAACAAGAGGCTCAAATCTTTGGTGATCCATAATATGGGTCAACATCCTCTTGCCAACCGCTCCAAGACCAATGATTGCTGTTCGATAAATGTGTTTTGTCATGAATAAACCGCGTTCAATCAGTAAATCTGAAAATTAAAACCAAAAAATCATACGGCCCACGATGCAAGTTCCAAAAGTCATGAATCATATATCCATCAGAGAACCTGGAGATCCAGATGTTTTGGTGTCGGATACCGGACAGGTTCCTGAAATTGAAGATAATGAGGTTTTGATAAAAGTTGCAGCAGCAGGCATCAATCGACCGGATGTGATGCAGAGGCAGGGAAATTACAATCCACCTCCAGGTGCCTCACAAATCCCTGGACTTGAAGTGGCCGGTGAAGTGGCCGCTGTCGCTTCTGGTGTCACAGATTACAAAGTTGGGGACAAAGTATGCGCCCTAGTTTCTGGGGGAGGATATGCAGAATATTGCAATGCTCCCGTTCCACAGGTTTTACCTATTCCGGCTGGATTATCAATGGTTGAAGCTGCAGGAGTTCCTGAAAATTACTTTACAGTATGGACCAATGTCTTTGAGAGAGGAGGACTTCAGTCGGGAGAAACTATCTTAATCCATGGTGGTTCCAGCGGTATCGGGACAACCGCTATTCAGTTAGCCCACCTTCATGGAGCAAATGTCATCACCACGGTAGGCAGCGCTGAAAAATGCCAAGCCTGCTTGGATTTAGATGCCAAACATGCCATCAACTACAGAGAACAAGATTTTGTTGAACAGATCAGAGAAATCACTTCTGGTAAAGGCGTCGAACTAATCTTAGACATGGTTGGCGGTGATTACATCCAAAAGAATATTTCTTGTCTGGCATTAGAAGGAAGGTTGGTTCAGATCGCATTCCTGAAACCGGCAGTTAATGAAATCAACCTTGCCCCAATGATGATCAACCGACTAACAATTACTGGGTCCACACTAAGGCCAAGGACTGTTCAGCAAAAGGGGGCCATTGCCAATGAACTTCGCCAGCATGTCTGGCCTCTTTTCGAGGAGGGCAAACTCAAGGTTCTTGTTCATCAGACCTTCCCAATGAGCAAAGCCAATGATGCCCATCGTCTGATGGAAAAGAGTACACACATTGGTAAAATCATCTTAGATCTCTCAAAGTGATCTGAAACTATCTTCACGTTCTTCCTCAAAAGAAATCAACTGCAGCGCAGTCGAAAAGGGAATATCAAAAGCATCGATATAAGCCAAAATTGTTCTGAGCAGTTCTTGGTAAGTCTTGATTGCACTGGTGACCAGTAAATTGATCTAAACTTTGTTCCATCGAAACTCCAGAGGGAACTGATTCAATGAACATAGAATTTTCAGGCATTTGGCCCATCCTTTACTCCTTCTTTAGAGAAGATGGAAACTTGGATCGGACTGCAATGAGATATCAGGTTCAATCCTGCTTAGCTCAGAATATTCAGGGTTTAGTGGTCCTTGGCCTAGCAACGGAGGTTCATAAATTGTCCTCTGATGAGCAATTTATGATTCTGGAATGGGCTTTGGAAGATCTCCAAGGAATACTTCCTTTAGCAGTTACTGTCTCGGGTCCAGATGCTTCCACACAATTGAAATTTGCTCAAAAAGCGTCAGACCTTGGCGCAAGTTGGTTGATTCTTCAGCCACCTTCACGTCGTCCCCTGAGTGAAGAGGAATGTTTTGAACATTTCTCCGAGGTGATGAGCTCAATTCAACTGCCGATTGCCATTCAAAATGCTCCGGAGTATCTAGGGGTAGGCTTGAGCATTCCGAAAATCGTGGAGTTAAACCAACATCATTCTCATTTTAAACTTTTGAAAGGAGAAGGTTCTGCTGTCGAGGTTGAGCAACTTGTAAAGGCGCTGAAAAGCAGAATGCAGATTTTTAATGGCAGAGGAGGAATTGAACAATTGGATTCATTGCGTGCTGGCTGTGCTGGGTTGATTCCGGCCCCAGAGTTGGTAGATCGGCAAGTTAAAATCTATCAGTTTTGGAGGGATGGGCTAACGGATGAAGCAGAGGTACTTCAAAAGGAAATTCTGCCGATGATCGTCTTCAATATGCAGACAATCCCGCATCTACTCTGTTACGGTAAACGCCTTTTGGCTGCGAGATTGGGGCTAACAGTATTTGATCGGGCTCCTTTTCAAGGACCAAGTGAATTCGGTCTAAAAAGAATAGCTGAATTTGCAAAAAACTTAGGCCCTCTCTCCACTCGATAGTGATCTGATGAGCTTTAGGTTTTTTCTATTGGTTTGCTACGAATTTAAGTGACAGTTTCCAAATGAGCACGCTTACATGAAACGGGAGGAAGGTTTCGGCTGATCAATTCTAAGTCTTCAAGAACAAGTTTGCCAATCTGTTGTAAGGCAGAAGTCAATGCACCAGCGCGGTGTGCAGAGAGGAGCATATTCTTGGTTTGACGAATTGGGTCCTCTTGTGGAACAGGTTCTTCAGGAAACACATCGGTTGCTACTCGAATTCTTCCTGAGTTGGCAAATTTTTGTAGGTCTTTAAAGTCAGCGATTTCAGCCCTACTTAAAAGAATTAGCATCGCCCCAGGTTGCATCCATTCCAGCCGCTCGGCGTTCAAGAGTTTTGAATTCTCAGTTGTAATGGTGGCCGTTACAAAAAAAATCTACTCTCTCTGAGAAGTTGCTCCAATCCAACAGGCTGAACTCCATTCCTCTCTAAAAGTCCATAAGGTAACCAGGGATCGTGAGCTAAGATTTGATTCTGAAATCCCTGCAATACTTCTTTAAAAGCCCGCCCCAAATCCCCATACCCAAGAATCCCGACCGTGGCTCCAGTCAGTAATTCTGCTTCCTGATTCCCCTCCAAACCGTATTTCTCTAACCCATTTTGAAAATCAGCATGTGCCTGGTGAACA
>JAQWOT010000162.1 GCA_029245725.1 SAR324 cluster bacterium
GTTGCTCTCTGAGAAGCAAAGTGCCATAAACCTCTGAACCATTGCAGTTTCTAGGGAAGTCTGCTAGAGCACGATTCTTTTACTATTATCAACTTCCTGCATGTCTACCAAAACCATCATCAAGGTCTGTGGCCTGACCCAAGTGGACGAAGCACTGGCCTGTGTTGAATTAGGGGTTCAGTGGCTTGGCTTCAATTGCTACCAAGGATCCAAACGCTATCTGTCGCCAGAAGCAATTGCGGCAATTGTGGGAAAGCTCCCTCCAGCAGTACAGACCGTTGGCGTCTTTGTGAATGCTTCCGCAAAGGAAATTGAAGAGATTCTCCAACAGACCGGATTACACGTAGCCCAACTGCATGGCGACGAGAGTCCAGGCTTTGCAAATGCCTTACAGGTCCCTTGGTTTCGAGCCTTTCGGGTAGCTGGTGATCTGGCAGAAGAGGAAATCTGTAGCTACGGACAAGAGTTGTTTCTGCTGGATGCAGCCCAGACCGGACAGTATGGCGGAACTGGACACGCCTTCGACTGGAAGGTGGCCACACGTTTGAGAGATCATGGCAAATTGCTCCTTGCTGGAGGTTTGCAGCCAGAAAATGTGGAAGAGGCCATCCTTCAGGTGAGACCGTTCGGTGTGGATGTTGCCAGTGGAGTCGAAAATGCTCCGGGTCGTAAAGACCTTCAAAAGGTAGCAAGTTTTGTTGAGGCCATTGCCCAAGCAGAAGCGTCCTGGTAAGGATTCCACAGTCGTGGTAGAACCTGGCATCGTTGCTAAGTTCTATTTTCTTCAATCCACTTCCCATCCTTCAATCGACAACACAGCATGGAAACCAGCGGATTCAGTACCTACCGAGGCATTCCCGTAGAAAAGATCGTTACTCCCTTGGACGCCTCCACGGCACTTCGACGGATCACAGACCAGATCGACAACCACAAGGGAGCGTTGATGGTCAGTAACTACGAAGTACCTGACCGCTATTCCCGCTGGGACATTGGCTTCGTCAATCCCCCCTTGGAGTTGATTGCCCGGGAAAGCAGTTTTTCGATCAATGCCCTAAATAAAAACGGTCAGCGCCTGCTGCCCTTGTTACAGGAAGTACTGGAAGGCCACCCTCATTTGGAGTCCTTCACTGTTACGTCTAATGCGCTTCAAGGAGTCACAAGGCCAATGACAGGTTGGTTCCCTGAAGAAGAGCGTAGCCGGCAACCCAGCCTATTCTCCGTGATTCGAGCCATTGCCGACCTATTTCGCTCCGACGAACCCTATCTGGGACTCTATGGTGCCTTCGGCTACGATCTGGTGTTTCAATTTGAGCAGTTGGAGCAACGCCACACACGACCGGAAGATCAGCGGGACTGTCATCTCTTCCTACCCACTGACCTGGTTGTGATCGACCGCCAGAAGGAGTTGGCCTACAGCATCTGCTACCGCATCTATACCCCAGAAGGCTGGACAGAACCCCACCTGAATACAGGCGCTACCTTTCCAATGGCCTCTGGCCGGGCAGATGGGGCTGTGAAGTGTGATCACAACGAAGGTGAATTTGAAGAGAAGGTGCAACAGATCCGTTCGGGTTGTCAGCGTGGTGACTTCTTTGAGGTTGTGCTCTCGCAGGCTTTCTCCGCTGGCTTCGACAGTACCCCACTGACGCTCTTTCAGCGGCTTTGTGAGCGCAATCCCAGCCCATACAGTTTTCTGCTCAACTTTGGTCAGGAACAATTGGTCGGGGCTTCACCAGAAATGTACATTCGGGTCAACAACGGACGTTTTGAAACCTGCCCGATTTCA
The DNA here is from genome assembly GCA_029245725.1 of SAR324 cluster bacterium. Taxonomy (NCBI): domain Bacteria; class Deltaproteobacteria; species SAR324 cluster bacterium. The sequence goes on from JAQWOT010000162.1 coordinate 1,787, forward strand.
GGAACAGTACCGGTTGGGGAAGATGCGATGGAGACGGCAGAGCGGATCAAAAACCTGATCGGTTCTGCCAAGGAAGAATCCGAACTCACGATGTGCACAGATGTTGACCGCAACGACATGTCTCGGATTTGTGTGCCAGGCAGTGTGAAGCTGCTGGGACGACGGCTGATTGAGAAATATTCACGCCTGATCCACACCGTTGATCATGTGGAGGGCCAACTTGCTGAGGGGTTCGATGCGATTGATGCGATCTTAACCCACATGTGGGCTTGTACCGTGACCGGTTCACCCAAGCCAATCGCCATGCAGACGATTGAGAATCTCGAAAAATCTCCACGTCGCTGGTACAGCGGTTGTGTGGGCTTCCTCTGGTTCAACGGTTACGCCAGCACTGGAATGACACTTCGTACAATTCACCTGCAAGATGGGATGGCGACGATCCGGGCTGGAGCAACATTGCTCTTTCACTCTGATCCTAAAGCTGAAGAGCAGGAAACCCGAACCAAGGCCTCAGCCTTTCTTGATGCGACTCTTGGCCGCAGTAAAGCACAGATCAGTGACGTCATTGAGCCGGTCAATGGACAAGGCAAGACCGTGCTCTTCGTGGATCATCATGACAGCTTTGTCCACACCCTTGCTGGTTATGTACGTCAGACCGGTGCTCGGGTGATTACGCTCCGCGCCGGGTTCCCGTATGAAATGATCGATCAGTTCCAACCAGACCTGCTCTTCCTCTCACCAGGCCCCAAGACACCTCAAGATCAACAGGTTCCTCAACTAGTTGGAGAGGCAGTACGACGTCAACTGCCTGTTTTTGGAGTTTGCCTGGGCCATCAAGGCATCGCTGAACACTTTGGAGGACGGCTGTTGACCTTTGCCGAACCTTGTCACGGTCAACCTTCAGAAGTTTATCATGAAGGGACAGGTCTGTTCGCTGGGCTTCCTCAGCCTTTCCGGGCTGGACGTTACCACAGTCTCTACGTTGATCCGGAACAGCTGCCTGCCGAGTTGGAAGTCACCGCTCAGACAGATTCAGGAGTGATCATGGGACTGCAACACCGACAACTTCCAATTGCTTCCGTACAGTTTCATCCTGAGTCCATTCTCAGCCTACAAAAACAGGCAGGACTACACTTGCTGGATAATGCCTTGGGATTGTTGTGTGGCCGTTCCTGAAAACATGAAACATCATGCTAGCAGCTTGAAAAAGTTAGAGAATAGAATTTTGAAAAGTCTATCTTGGAAGCTAGGTCTAATGATGAAAGTGGCTATGCACAGTAGAGTTCTCCTTCTTTTTATTCTTGTTACTTCACTGCCCTACCTATCCTTAGCTCAACAGCAGGATATTGCTAATCCTGAAGATGATTTTTCCGGTCAGGTCTACCGGCAAGCTTTGGTAATAGAAAACACTAGTTATCAGAATACCAAAGATAGCCCGCTGTCTCTCACCACTCCCAACCAAGTAAGTAACAAACTACAAAGCATTGGCTTTCAAGTGACGGCGCTTGGCAATGCGAAGCAACGCGAAACAGAGAAAGCAATCCGTCAGTTTGGCCGTTCACTCAGGGACAATGAAGGAATTGGTGTTTTCTATTACGCTGGCCATGTGGTGCAATTTGAAGATGAAAACTACTTACTACCCATAGATACTACGCTGACTCGTATTGAGGATGTGCGTTATAAAACAGTCCCCCTAGGTAAGCTGCTGGGACAGATGAAGTTTGCTGGAAATCAGATCAATATCATCATTCTGGATGCCTGCTCACCCAACCCTTTTATCGAAGGGCTACAGGGTATCACTCCAGGAATGATGGAGATGAAAGCACCTGAAAATATACTCATTTCCTATGCGTGCACTCCTAATACACTTGCCAAAGAAAATGAATCTAAGGGTTTATTCACCTCGGTCCTCTTACAGCATATGAAAACTGTCCGTACCGGATTGAATGAGATCTTTGAACAGACGAGTGCTGATGTTGCGCAAAAAAGTGATGGCCAGCACATTCCTTGGTTTTCTTCATCTGTGAGTAAAGAGTTTTTCTTTGCTCCTAACAAAAATTTTTTAGAAGAACATGCGCCTAAACCTGTAGTTGTAAAAAATGAAGATTCAAATGAGCTAGAAGTAGAAAATTCTGACAATCAAACTGTTGCTGCTAATAAATCAGACAACCAAACCAACCAAAACGCTGAAATTGTCATAGAAGAATTAGCAATACCTCCGGATGATCAAAGAATTTTTCACCTCAAGAGGGCCTATGTCAATCAGCAACTGGCCAATCTCAATGCACTACTCAATGACGCTAGGGTGATTCCAATAGAGCAAGATGGTAAACCCTGGTTTATCTTTGATTTTGTTCGTGAAGGAAGTATCTACGAAAAGTTAGGACTGAAAAACAAAGATGTGATTGTGCAAATCAATGGCTTTACGGTGGATAGCCTGCCCAAAGCCCTTAAACTCTTTGAAGCCTTACAGCTGGAAGAAAAGATCACTCTACGAATCAAGCGTGAAGGTCAGCTGACCGACTTTCAATATTTTATCGACAACTAATTTCAAGTAGATCCCTTATGCAACTCAACCATTATGATACGCCTTGCCTGTGGGTTGACCTCGACATCATGGAGTCAAATATCCAGCACCTAGCCAGATACTTTAAGTCCCGAGGCTTGGAATGGCGGCCTCACACCAAGGGCATCAAGATTCCTGAAATCGCCAAGCTTGCGATCAATGCCGGAGCCTTTGGTGTCACTTGTGCCAAGTTGAGTGAGGCAGAGTTGATGACTGCAGCTGGAGTGAAAAACATCCTGATCGCCAATCAGGTCGTAGGAGAACAGAAGATCAAGCGGCTTTGTCAGCTTTCCAGAATCAATGAAATCATCGTGGCGGTCGACCACCTGGAAACCGTACAGTTGATGAATCAGATTGCTGAAAAGTTTGCTGTCACTCTGAATGTACTGCTAGAGATCAACACTGGAATGAACCGAGCGGGTCTGGATCCAGGTCAGCCTGTATTGGATTTTTACCAAGCAATCTGTGATTTGAAATTCATCCGAAACAGGGGCTTGATGGCTTGGGAAGGTCACACCACAACCATTGCAGATCCTGACGAAAAAGTACGTTCAATCTCTGCTTCTATGGAAAAACTGAGTGCGACCGTCTCTCTTTGCAGGGAGAATAGCATTCCCCTCGAAATCATCAGCGGTGGCGGCAGTGGGACCTACACCATCTCCTCCAACTTCAAGCTACTCACTGAAATTCAAGCTGGTGGGGTGATCTTCACGGATGTCGCCTACTCCAAGTGGGGCGCAGAGACTCGACCCTCGCTTTTTCTGAGAAGCCTTGTCACCAGTCGTCCTAGTCCCAAAAGAATCATCACAGACACGGGTTGGAAAACTCTTCCTGGCTGGTCAGTTGCTCCCAAACCACTCGGTGTGGATGCTGTGGACTCTGTCAGTTTTTCCTCTGAGCATGGAACGATTCATCTTGCCGAAGAAAACACTTCCTTAAGCCCGGGAGATCCGCTTGATTATATAGTGGGCTACGGTGACAACACCGTGTTCCTGCATGAACGTCTCTATGGTGTACGGAACGGAGAGGTTGAAACCATCTGGGAAGTCAAGGGAAGAGGGAAGTACACCTGATTGAGTCCATCGGTCACCGATCACAGAAACTTCAGACAACTTCATGCACCACAGGAATCGGTAGCGCCGAGCGACTACGTAACCAGCCCGTGATGCTCAGCCGTTCCCTTGTAGCTGGTAGCACCTCGTGCTCAATGTCTGCACTGCGAAAAAGCACCAATCGATTCCAGCTTGGTAACAGGTCCTGAGTGCTCCCCACCAAGTGTAGACGCAGCTGACCTCCTTCTTCAGAATGCCAGTCCGAATTGAGGTAGAAAACGGTAGAAACGGTACGTTCTGGAGCGTCCTGAAATCGATCCAGGTGTCGTTGATAGCAGGTTTGTGGGGGGTAGAGTGCATAGTGCGCTTCCTGCGTGATGAGGCTCAGGTATAGATGACGATTGAGCAGTTCCCGCAGTTCTTCTGAGCGGTACAGATAGGCCTGTTGAGCAACGGTGACTTGATCCGGATGCCACCAGTCGATCTGATCTCCTCGAATCCGCACCTGCTGCTCCTGGTGTCTTCGCCCGATGCTGGCCTGCCTGAATCTTCCAGCTTCCCAGCGTTGTCGGGCTTCCTCAGCCAAGGCCGATACAACTGGACCTTCCAACCAATTCTCACAGACCACCCAGCCCTGTTCCGCCAATTGGTCGGGCACTTGCTCCCACTGCTCCATTCGCACTCTCTGGAAAATACACGCTAGCCGTGAATTCTCCGTGGAGCGGGAAGTTCCCGTGAGAAGTCCGTGCTGTAACCATCGGATACAAAACACACTGCCGAAGTTTATGCGCTGATTTCGCAGGAGATTCAAGCTAGATTCGACCTGATTTGGAGGAAACGTATGCCTCAACTCCGCTCCATTCTTTCGGTTCCTGGACACTCCGCCAAAATGCAGGCCAAGGCTCTCCAGAGTACTGCTGACCTGGTGATGTTTGACTTGGAAGACAGCGTCGTGCTTGCAGAGAAAGAAGCCGCCCGTCAGCAAATCATCAATACCCTGCAGGATCTACCAGGGCGCCATCCCCGTTTGGCCCTGCGCTGCAACGGATTAGAGACTGCCTGGTTCTATCGAGATGTGATTAAAATCTTGGAAGCTGCTGTGGATCGGGTTTCCGTCTTGGTTATCCCCAAGGTCGAAAGCACAGGTGATGTGGCTTGTTTCAGCCGCTTACTGGATGGAATCGAACGACACACCAAAGCTCAGCAGACTATTCGCTTGCATGCTTGCATCGAAAGCCCCGCAGGCTTGGTGCAGTCCGAAGCAATTGCCGTAACCTCCTCACGTCTAGAAGCTTTGGTCTTTGGAATTGCGGACTACTCTCGTGCTATTGGCAGTCCGTTGGTTTCGCTCTCAGGTCATGGGGAAAACGAAGAAGCAGTTTATTCGGGCCATCGCTGGCACTACGTCCTGAGTCGCCTGGTCGCCGCTGCCAAGTCAGTAGGCCTACAAGCGATTGATGCACCCTATGGCAACTTTCGAGATATCACTGGACTGGAACAGTCCGCCACCCAGGCACGGGCTTTGGGCTGTGATGGCAAGTGGGCCATTCATCCAAAACAACTGGAGGTGATTCAACAGGTATTTTCCTCCACCACGGCAGAGCTTGAACTGGCACAGAGGATTTTGAAGGCTGCACAGGCAGCGGAAAAGCAGGGATTGGGTGCTGTAGCAGTCGATGGTAGAATGATCGATCAAGCCACAGTACAGCTAGCTAGAAGGGTTTTAGGAGTATAGCTGCCAATTATTAGGCAGGTAAATTAAAAGCGCACCACACAAGCCACTAATTATTTTTATGGAAGTCATTGTATCAAGCATAAAGCACAGTCGATATCACAAAGTTTAGTGATTTCTATCCTCATCGATAATGGTTCTGCGAGATGTTGAGCCTAGACAACACACACTGTGAGGCAAATTTTTGAGGTGGAATATGAAAACTATAGCCTTTCAAGGTGAACTTGGAGCTTATTCCCATGAAGCATGTATGTCGATGTATTCCTCTTGTCAGGTACTACCGTGTAAATCTTTCGAGGAAGTTATAACCACAGTAAAAAATACTAACGCTGATCTGGCGATGCTTCCTGTAGAAAACACTACTTACGGCAGAGTGGCAGACATACATAGATTGCTCCCAGAATCAGGCCTACATATTATTAATGAAGTCTTCATTCGAGTGCGAATAAACTTGTTAGGTTTACCCGGATCTAGCCTAGACGATATTAAATTAGCAGAAGCCCATTTAGTTCTATTGCCGCAAGCAGCTATATTTTTAGAGAAAAATGGGATTAGGGGCGTAAGAGCAGTTGATAGTGCTGGTGCCGCTGCCGCCTTAGTAAAATCAGAGCGTAAAGGAGTTGGTGTTTTGGCTAGTAAGCTAGCAGCCAAAATATATGGTCTGGATATTCTTGCTGAGAATATTGAGGATTTGAATCACAACACCACACGATTTCTTTTACTTTCTCCAAACTCAGATAAAACAAGGCGAAGCAATACTCAAATGATGACAACTTTTATTTTTCAGGTGAGGAACATTCCTGCGGCACTGTACAAAGCTATGGGTAGCTTTGCTACAAACGGTGTGAACATGACAAAGTTAGAAAGTTATATGGTAGGCGGATCATTTTCCGCAACGCAATTTTATGCTGATATCGAAGGTCATCCCGATGATAAAAATGTTAAACTTGCACTAGACGAATTGGCTTACTTCACTCAATCCATCAGTATACTTGGGGTTTATCCCGCAGACTCTAAACGTGTTCAAAGTAACTAAACCAGTATCAGATTACTGTTACTGACCCTGCTGCTTCTGGAAGGCTTCAAACTCAGCTTCTAGTTGCTGACTGAACTCAGCATAGTTCTGGTTGGAAATGTGATCAAACAATTGATCATCTCGGAAGGGACGAGGCTTGGTGAGTAGCTTTGGTTCCTCCTTGGCTTTTGGGGGTGTAGAGACAACGACCGGAGCTGGAGTCTCTTTGGCGGGAGGGGTCGGCTTAGCGGGTTTTGTCGTAGCTGTGGTAGCTGCAGGCTTGGTTGCCTCGGCAGTTGTGGCAGCTGGCTTCGTCTCTGGGGCAGTTGCTACAGGCTTTTCTGGAGCTGGTGTCGGAGTTGGTCGATTCGCAGCCACTGCCATGGCCTTCGGTAGCCGGAGTCCCACAGACTGCAACCACTCTCGTGCCACATCACTCTGCACCGCAAAATTAATTCCCGTGATTGCCAGACCATCTGAAGCCTTACGGGCAATGCTGGTGTTCACTCCAATCATCTGTCCGTCCTCATTGAGCAGTGGTCCTCCAGAATTTCCACGATTCAAACTCGCCTCAGTCTGGAAGATGTGATTGCCACGTACCCCTTCCGCGTTCCGAATTCTTGCACCGATTCGTCCCGAAGTCAGCGACCAGAGCCCCCCATTTTCTGGATGTCCGATCGCCAGTACTGGATCTCCAATCTGCACTCCATCCGCTGGCCCCAAGCTAAGCGGTTTCACCTTGGGAGGATCTTCCACTTCCAGCAGGGCCAGATCCAGTTTCTCCGAATAATGGCTCACTTTCGCTTGACGTCCCTTACGGAAATTCTGCTCAATTCCGTCGTTGGGGTTCTCAAAGCTGTAAAAAACCAGGGTCTTGTCCAGTGGACGTCCATCATCCCCAAGGACGACATGAGCGTTGGTCAATACATGCCGATTGGTAATCATCGAACCTGTGCCCTTGGAACGGCTCTTCGAATTAGGTTCCATGCTGACTAGCAACACCACAGCTGGGACTGCCTTCCGATAGATCTCTGCTGGAGTTGCAGCTAATCCCTGCTGAATTGAGCTTAGCAACAGAATTATCCCTAGTACCAAAACGGTTCGTAGCTTTGTAGTGAGTTGCATCAGTTTCTCCAGATTGTCAAAGTTGAGATGTGCGATTTCAGAAAGAATCATTTTTATTTTTTTCTTTTCAACATACTGAATTTACATTTAATCTAGAATTTTTAATCGGCCGCCTTCTCCCTCAGAGAGAAGGAAAAAATTGATTGAACGATTGTCTGAAAACCCTCGCCCAACTGGGAGAGGGGGACCCCTCACAAACGGTGGGTGAGGGATTGTTTTGAACCAAAATTGTTTTCCCCTCATCCAACCTATCGGCCACCTTCTCCTCAGATAAGAAGGCAAATCGATCAACCCAGTCGGGGTCGGGCTATGAAGCTCACGGGCTCAATCGGTTGCTCTTCCAGCAGCTGTAGCATTCGTTGGATGGAGTGTTCCAACTGGGCATCACGTCCTGCAGCATAATCATGAGGAGCGTCTTCGATCTCCTCTTCCGGAGTCACTCCCTGGTTTTCGACATTCCAACCTGCCTTGTGAAACCAGATCGAGTACTGAGGTTGGGTCGTTGTCGTGCCATCGACAAGTTGATAGCGGGAGTCGATACCAATCACCCCACCCCAGGTCCGTTTGCCCAGCAGCGGTCCCATTTTCAACTCGCGGAAGCTATAGCTGAACATGTCTCCATCCGATCCAGCAAACTGGTTTGTCAGCGCCAGCAGGTGTCCACGTAGCGTATGGTACGGATAGGACTCTGGAGCACCCCAGCGGCGCACATCATAGCCGAGGTGTCGATGAGCCAGCTTCTCCAGAATCAGTGGGGAGACCATCCCACCTGCGTTGTAACGCACATCGAGGATCAGTCCTGCCAGATGAACTTGGGCCAGAAATCCTCGGTGGAACTCCGCCAGGCCCTGTGTCGACATATCTGGAATGTGCAGATATCCCACTCGTCCTGCGGTCTGTTCGGCTACAAAGTGACGGTTCCCTTCCACCCAATCACGATAGCGAGCGGCTCGCTCACTACGCAGGGTACGCACAGTGATTGTGCGTGGTTTTTCGTCTTTCTCTGGATGCTGCAAAGTCAGCGGAACCATTTGTTCAGACTGGTGTAGCAACAACTCCCCTGGGCTGGTCTGCTCATCAAGGGAAACTCCACCAATGGCACAGAGATAATCCCCCTCTCGCACATTGAGTCCTGGTTCACAGAGTGGTGAACGAATCTTCGAACGCCAGGGATCACCGGCATAGAG